>JBAWGU010000639.1:0-7256 GCA_049593215.1 Pyrinomonadaceae bacterium | reverse complement strand
GGTTTGAGCCTGTGCTTGATGCACATGATGTTGAGGGTTTTAAGACAGATGATGCAGTCTGGGTGTTTTACAAAACTGTGCTTGCATTTGATCGCGTGCGGCAGCAGATGTTGATTACGTCCGTTGTCTTCACGGACGAAGCCGAAGGCAATCGCAAGCGTCTTGAGAAACTCTACCATGCGGCTGTCGAAGAGACGGCGCGGATGGAGAAGATGCTGCTTGAAAATTCTCCGGCAGCGATTGCAGATGGCGCGCGAGACAGTGAGGAGCAGAGCGCGGTGTTTGAATCGAATTGGGCGCGTGTAGATTTTGAAGATGCGGTGCGCGCTGTCAAAGAGCACATCGCGGCGGGCGACTGTTATCAGGTGGTCCTCTCGCAGCGATTCACAAAGAGAGTGAACGCGTCGCCCATCTCCATCTATCGCGCTCTGCGCGCGACGAATCCTTCTCCTTATATGTACTTCTTTCGGCTCGGAGAGGAATCCATCATCGGCGCATCGCCTGAGATGCTTGTGCGCTGTCGCGGGCAGCGTCTGGATTACCGCCCGATTGCGGGCACGCGCAAGCGCGGCGCAACGGAGGCGGAAGACTGGATGCTCGGTGAAGAGATGCGCGCTGACGAGAAGGAAGTCGCGGAGCATGTCATGTTAGTTGATCTTGGGCGCAACGATCTTGGGCGCGTCGCGGATTACGGCTCGGTTGAAGTTGAAGAGTTGATGAGCATTGAGCGTTATTCTCATGTGCAGCATCTGGTGACATCATTGCGCGCACGTCTGCGCGATGAGCTTGACCGCTTCGACGCGCTGGCTTCATGTTTTCCTGCGGGGACGGTGACGGGAGCGCCAAAGGTTCGCGCGATGGAGATCATCAAAGAGCTTGAGCCTGATAGTCGCGGCGTCTATGCGGGCGCGATTCTTTACATGGACTATGCTGACAATCTTGATTCGTGTATAGCGATAAGAACGATAGTGATGAGAGATGGCGTGGCTTCTATTCAGGCTGGCGCGGGCTTAGTCGTAGACTCTGTGCCAGCGCTCGAATATGAAGAGACTGTCAACAAGGCGCGTGCGCTCGTTCGCGCGATTGAGTTAGCGGAGAAAGGTTTATGAAGAGCAAGGATGAAGGATGAAAGCGCAATCGAATCTGATATGAGTATGTCTTACAATCGTCCGACAAAAATCATGCGTGCAGTTGTGTTGCTCGTCTGCGCGTTAGCGTTTACTTCAAGCGCGTTCGCGCAGGATGCTGCTTCCACCGAGAGCAAAGATGCGCCGCCAGCGAAGAAGAGCAACGCGCGGCCCGGTGCGACAGCGCAAAAGGCAGAGCCGTTTGACAAAGCTTCCGTTGAGAAGATGGCGAGCCAATGCGTTAAGCTTGAGACTGAGGCGGGCGTGATTGAGATGGAGATGCTGCCGGAAGCTGCGCCTGAGAGCGTGCGCAACTTTCTCAACCTCGCTGCGACAGGCGCGCTCGACACAACGACGTTCAGCCGCGTCGTCAAAGATTTCGTCATTCAGGGCGGCAACCTTTCAACCAGCGAGAAGTGGTCGCAAGCTCTGCTCTTAAGAGCGTCGCGCACGATTCCAGATGAGCCTAACTATGTCAAGCACGTTCGCGGCATCGTCTCTATGGCGCGGCCCGACACGCCCAACGGCGCGAGCACGCACTTCTTCATACTCGTCAGCGAAGCCGCGCAGCTTGATGGAAAGTTCGCAGCCTTCGGGCGCGTCACCACCGGCATGGACGTTGTGGACAAAATCAACCAGTCGCCCGTTGAAGGAGATAAGCCTGATAAACCCGTTCGCATCACACGCGCAATCGTCGCTCAATGCGCAAAATAGTTTTCAGTTTTCGGTTTTCAGTTTTCAGAAAAAGCTCAACCACGTTTTGTCTGATAACTGAAAACCGAAAACTGAAAGCTGAAAACTGAAATGCTCTTAGTCATAGACAACTACGATTCGTTTACTTACAACCTCGTGCAGTACTTGGGCGAGCTTGGCGAGGAGGTTGTGGTGCGCCGGAACGACGAGGTGACGGTTGAAGAGGCTGAGACGAAACTGTTGCCGCATAAGATTCTGATTTCGCCGGGTCCGGGCACTCCTGACAGTGCGGGCGTGTCTCTTGAAATGATTCAACGCTTCAGTGGCCGCGTTCCCATTCTCGGCGTGTGTCTGGGCCATCAGGCAATCGGTCAGGCTTTTGGTGGTCGCGTGGTACGCGCGCCCGCGCTCTTTCACGGCAAAGCGACAGAGATTTGTCACGATGGCCGGACCATCTTTGAAGGTCTCGAATATCGCTTCAAAGCCGGACGCTATCATTCACTAATCGTTGAACGCGAGACGCTGCCCTCTTGTCTTGAAGTCTCTGCCACGACACCCGACGGCGTTATCATGGGCCTGCGCCACCGCGAGATGAAGATCGAAGGCGTACAGTTTCATCCCGAATCAATTCTGACGACGGAAGGGAAGAAACTTCTGGGCAACTTCTTAAAGCAGTGACGAGAAAAAAGTCTTGAGTCTGAAGTCTGAAGTCACAGATGAAAGCCCTGAAAGGGCAGGATTCAATAGCCCGGCGCATCGCGCCGGGTGAGAAGCGCGATAAGCCTTCAAGCCCTGTAAGGGCGAGATAAGATTTTACGTGTAAAGTTATGCCGCCCTTTCAGGGCTTGCACTTGTTGCGTTGTGCCTACACAGGGCGATGCCCTGTGCTATTGAACCCGCGCCCCTGCGGGGCTGTTCTTGAATCTATATTCTTATGTCGCGCTTACAATATAGTTCCTCAATCAAAAACGCTGGACTCCAGACTCCGGACTCAAGACTCCGCACATTCTTACCGCGTTTGATGCGCGGCGAGAATTTGAGGCGCGATGAGGCGTTTCTACTTCTGGACGCTTTGCTCGACAGCGAGGTGACAGATGCGCAGATTGCTGCTGTGCTCGTCGCGCTGGCTGTCAAAGGCGAAACGGTTGAAGAACTCTGCGGCATGGCGGCGGCAATGCGTGAGCGCGCTGTGAAGATAGAGGCGCGGCATAGTTGCTTCATTGACACGGCGGGCACGGGTTCGAGCCGCGTCAAGACTTTCAATGTCTCGACGGCTGCGGCCTTTGTCATCGCTGGCGCGGGGCTTCCCGTGGCGAAGCATGGCAATCGCGCGGCGAGCAGTAAGTGTGGCAGCGCGGATGTGCTCGCTGCGCTCGGTGTCCGAATCAGTGTGGAGCCTTCGATTTCTGAGAAGTGTCTCAACGAGATTGGCATCTGCTTCATGTTCGCGCCGCTCTATCACGGAACGACTGCCCGCGTCGCAGCCGTGCGTAGAGAGCTTGGCGTGCAGACGACTTTTAATCTTCTAGGCCCTCTCACGAATCCTGCGTGCGCGCCGCGACAACTCATTGGCGTCTGGCGCAGAGAGCTTGCAGAGCCGCTCGCGCGCACGCTCGCTGCGCTCGGAACAGAGCGCGCGTGGGTTGTGCATGGTGAAGACGGTTTAGACGAAGTAACGACTGCCGGAAAAACTTTTGTCGCGGAAGCTCAGGAGGGAAGCGTCAGGACGTTTGAGATTGAGCCGGAAGATTTCGGTCTTGAGCGCGCGCATCTGGAACACCTGCGCGGCGGCGATGCAGGCGCAAACGCGCAAACCGTTCGCGCCGTGCTCGCAAACAAGCGACGCGACGAAGCGCACTCGCTCGTTATCGCCAACGCTGCCGCCGCGCTCTTTGTCGGAGGCAAAGCTCAAGACCTGCGCGAGGCTGCGCGCATAGCTGTAGAGAGCGTTGAGAGCGGAGCGGCCTTAAAAAAGTTGGAGCAATTAGTCGAGGCAACGAACGGTTGAGCGCGAGCCTTTACAGATTCGGGCATTTCTTCGGCGGCTCGTCGCTTTCGGACCAGAAATCGAGGATGCCGTCCAGACAGACCGTCACTTTCTTCACCTGCGGAAACTGCCTCGCCGTAAACACCACGGCATCCCTGAAATAGAAAGGCGACATATCGCCACTGAAAGCTGCGCCGGGCGGCATCGTGAAATCAGCGCGGACAGTTCCGTTCTTCATCTTTACCGAAACGAGCTTAATGCCGTAGCTGATGTCGGAATAGCCTGCTGCCTCTTCCGGGTGGGTTGGCCCCGCCAGCAAGAGCAACAAGGTCTCTCGCAGAGGAGCAGCCGCGCTCACCTTGCGAAAAACCGGCTGTAGGTTTCCGGGGTTCTTAGAATCAAACTTGTCGCTCTCTTTAACTTCCATTGCAAGATAAATTCTCACCTGCTTCTTTGCGGGCGTGCGAAGGGAGCTTGATGGAGTTTGCGCTACCACAAAGGAAGTCTGCGAGATGATTGCAAAGACTGAGATGAGCGAACAAAATAGAAGGACCAAATACTTTCTCATATTATTGTAGCAACTTAACCGGATATGCAGAGAGCTTTGAATCTACGCTGACAAACGTAGCATCTTCTTCAATGCTTTGGGCCACCAACAAGCGATCAAACAGGTCTTTATGATGGAAGGGCAAGGCATCTAATGCCAAAACATGCGCCAACTCCACAGGTAAAAGTTGGAATCCGTTGGTTTCCTGCTGGCTCGCAATCAATTCTTTCAACGGTAAGCTAAGTTTCAACTTACCCCATTGAACTTTTATCTGCATCTCCCAGATGCTGGCAACGCTTAACATCAAGACGTTTGTTTCATCTTCTAAAGCGGAAAGAATAGCCTGTGAGAGTTTCTCCGGTTGGTCTGCCCACCAGATGAAAATGTGAGTATCAAGCAAAAGTTTCATTCTTGCCCAATCCAGAACTCGTCTGCTAAAGGTTCATCAAAATCCTCGCTGGTCCAGATTTTGCCACGATTAAGTCCTGCAACACGTTTTATTTTTTTAGATAAAGCAACGGGAACTAACCGGGCCAAAGGCTTGCCATCCTCCGTGATAATCACCTCATTGCCGTCTAATGCCAGCTCTAACAAATCCTGCAACTGGTTTTTGGCCTCATCTACATTTACAGATCGAGTCATGACAACTTCTCCCGAGTATTTCGAGTATATCACCTGTAGAGATAACGCGCCGAGATTCGGAGTTGAGCCGCCGCCCGCGTGCCGCTCACAATCTGCGATTCAAAGACTCATGTTGAGAATCCGGCTACGGGGCGTGCAGCTCGCATGACCTGTTAGCTGACTCTATTGCTCACACTCGCCCACGCCTCACACATCGCTCTACTCTTCGAGGCTGGCCTCCATCGTGATCTCCGCATTCAGCACTTTGGAAACAGGACATCCCGCTTTGGCATTGTTCGCAGCCGTCTCAAACGCCTGCTGGTCCGCTCCCGGCACTCTTGCTTTCACCTCCAGATGCACGGAAGTAATCGCAAACCCCGCGTCCGTTTTCTCAAGCCTGACGTTGGCCGTCGTCCTGATACTTTCCGCCGTGAGTCCTGCCTGACCTAACTGTCCCGATAGCGCCATCGAAAAACAACCTGCGTGCGCGGCGGCAATCAACTCTTCGGGATTCGTCCCCTTGCCATCTTCAAAGCGCGTGCTAAAAGAGTATTGCGTCTCTGAAAGAACTCCGCTCTCAGTGGAAATCGTCCCCTTGCCATCCTTGAGTCCGCCCTCCCAGACGGCTGATGCTTTACGTCTCATGTCTTCTCCTGTACGAATGAAATGATTTAACTCTGGAAAAACAATTTACCCTAAAAACTCGCAGCGAGCTAACGACGGAACCCGGGCCGACGCCTTCATGAAGCTTTTAATCTGCGCTGAAGGGAAGAATGATGAAAGCCATGCTATCGAGCGTTGGGCATGAGGGACTTGTCAGGCGGCGCGGCTGCTTCCACTCGCCTCTACATAGCATGAGCGCGCTCCCTACCTGATCTCTACAAGAAACGCTTTGAGTCTTTTAGTTCTTTCCTGTGTGACGGAAGCCAGGCACGAATAATAGACTGTCGGACGGATTGTTCCACCCTCGTAAACAGAAGCTTCGCTCGCGCAGTTTGCGTCCCGATATTTGAGCCAGAGCGTTTGCGCTTCCTGCAATTTCTGCTGGTTGTCGCTCTTATATCCGGCCAGTCCCAGCATTAATTGCTTATAAACCTTGTTCATCCCGGCATCTGCTTGTTCGTACTTACGACGCGCGCAAAAGTTAAACTCAACCTGCGACATGGGGTCTTTACACGGGTCTCTTACGGTTCTTTTCTGCTGTGGGAAAACAACCACGCAAAGAACGCAGATGATGATGATAGAGCCGAAGATTCTTTTCATGATTTCCTTTAGAGGCTCAGGACCATGTTTTGTCTAAAGCTCATCACCAGCCGTGCATTCAACCTCGAAACCATCCAACTTTCACTTATGAAGATTTCTTCTCTTTAGACTTTTTCTCTTTCGGCGGTGGCGGAGGAAGTTTCGTGGCGGCTTCGATGATGGCCTGTGCGTTTTCGAGGGCGTCTTCGAGGGGGGCGCGTTCGTCGTGTTTCTCTGTCTTGGCGCGCAGCTCTGTGAAACGGGTGACGAAGCGTTGTGAGGCTTCGCTGAGCAGGCGCAGGGATTTGGGGATGAGGGGGTTGTTGGCGTCGCGTGCGCTGAGGTCGTCAATGTTAGTGACGGCTTCGTCTAAAATCCTGGCGATGTCTTCGAGCAGTTCGGCGCGTGTGCCTGTGGGAAGCTCGCCCCATTTTTCCGTGTCCTTCTGAACATCTTTTGAGGCTGCGGCGTTCGCGCCCGAGAGGACGAGCAGGCGACGATCTATCGCTTTGATGAAGACAGCCGTGCGCTTGTCTAGCTGCTGCGCTTCGCGCACGAGGTCCGCTTCCTGTTCCGTGAGATGATCGCGTTCGGTGGAAGAGGCGCGTGCGTAGAGCGTGTGCGTGCTGGTGAAGACGGCGGTGAGCAAGAGCGAGATGAGCAAGCGTGAAAAAATCTTTTGCGTCATGGCTGTTTATCCTGCGGAGGGTTGGAGAGAGCAAGGGGCTGCGGCTCTCCGGGCGTGTCTGTTGAGACAGGTTCGCGGCTGACACTGTTGCTGTAGAAAGAGTCTAGCGCGATTGAGCGAGCTTTGCGTGTGTACTCAAGTGCGGCCTTGACGTAGACGGCGTATTCGGATGGAGTCGTGCGACGAATAAACTCAAGACGCGGCGCGTGCTTGCGCAGGTTCAATTCTAAATTTTTGTAGAGGTCGCGCGTCTTGCCTCTTTCTCTGTCCATGCGCGCGAGGTAGCGCAGAGAGTCTTCGATGACTGCCTCATAACTGCCAAGCTCGGTCGAGGCTGGATCGTAGCGGCGT
>JBAWGU010000638.1:0-2152 GCA_049593215.1 Pyrinomonadaceae bacterium | reverse complement strand
TCTGCTGCTGCGCGCACACGCAGACGCGCACGCTCAATCGCGCCCGCGCGCGACTGCGGCGATGCGTCAAGCGTTGCCTGCAAATCTGCGAGTGCGCCGTAAGCGTCTGCGAGCGCGGCGCGAATTTTTGGGGAATCTTTCGAGCCTGAGCGATGCGTCAAACGCTCAAGCTGCGTCTTTATCTCCGCGAGTTCGCCCGCGTACCTGCGCTTGAGGTCAACGGCCTTGCTCTGCGCCACAACGTGCGGGATGTAGCGCACAGCCGTTTGCGCTCGCTTCAAGTGCATGAGAGCTTCGCGTTCAGACTTGAGCGCGCCCGCAGTGTCGCTCAAAGAGAGCGCATCCTCCGCGTCCCACATCGAGCGTATCGCATAGACCATCTCTTTCACTGTGGCAGGCGAGCCTGCGGGCGGCTCAGGGATGCCGTGCAGGTGGACCTCCGTGCGCTCATCCTCGGCAGCGCGCACGCGCTCTTCAACGCTCTGCTCGCTCTTCGCTTCCGTGCTCTCCTCCGCGCCGCTCGCACTTTCAATCTCCAGAAAATCTTTGAAGCTGTTCTTAAACTCGCGCTGCTCTGCTGCAATCTCTGCGGCGCGTTGTTTAATTTCGTCCGGCGCGAGACGTGCGCGCTCGCCGTGAAGCTTCTCCGTGTGAATGATGATGAGGCGTTCGCTCAAGAGAAAGCGGCCAATGTCGTTCGGGCGCAGGTCGCCGAGCGTGAGCTTAGGCACGTCGGGCGCAGCAATCGCAATCGCCAGACTCTGCGAGCGGCCCACGTTATTCGCAGAAGGATTGCGGTCGCGCGCTTCAATCCAGAAGACAAGTGTGTCGCCCGCCGCAACATCTAATCGCGCAAGATCAAGCGTGGTCGCGCCGTTCCATTCACGCGCTCCAACGCTGCCGGGGACGGTCGGCGCAAGCTCGCCGTTAGTAAACTTCGCAGCATCGCCTTCGCCGCGACTCTTGATATATTTCAGCGTTGCGTGTTGAAGTCCCAAATCATCGCGCGCAGTCCAGCGCACGCTGATTGGAGCGGCGGGCTGATTGCGAAGCAGTTGATCGCCAGCAGGCTCTATGATGCGAACTTCGGGCGCGGCATCTGCGAAGACTTCCACGGCGCGAATGATATTGAGAGCAGCATTCTCTGAATCATCTGTTAAGACTCGCGCTTCGAGTGTACCGCTCGCGCCAGCAATAAAGTCTGCGACGTACCGGCCTTCACCAAGCGAGCGCATCGGATTGTTCGCGCCACCATAACCGAGCAGCACACTCTGAACATTGCCGCGAACTCTCAGAGCCACCTCAACGCGCGAGCCTGCGAGAGCGCGCACGGGCGCATCGCCCTCCATCTCTTCAACACTCAAACCCGAATAAGCAGGCGGCACAACGCGCACGCGAAACTCTTCTATGAAAACGGAATCGCCATCCGCTGGTGCGTCATCAAGTTTGTTCGTTACACCTGCGCGCCGCGAGTTCGCATCACCGCGCTCAAGCCACAAGACGCGCCTCACCTCACGGGCGAAAGCGACAGGCGTTGCCAGCCGTAGAGCAAGCAGAGTGATTATGACAAAAGCGAGCGCGACTGCGCCGCGTCCGGCATTACGAGCAGGAGCGGCCGCGCGCCCGTCAATCTTTAAGAGTTGATTGCGCGCCTGCGTCTCAAGCCGCGCAATCATGTAAGGCTCCGTCGCAAAATCTCGCGCGCCTTCAAGGCTCTCCGCAAATGTCACCAGCGCATTCTCTTCGAGACGTGCCGCGCGCTCGATGATGCGAGAGATGCTGGCAAGAGTTCGCTTGCGTGTCAGAGCCGAAACCGTGCGTACAAAAGAGAGAATGAAGAGCAGCGCAACCGGCAGGACCAGAGCAACACGCACCGCACGCGCAAGCGGCCACACATAATCCGCAACGCCAAGCGCACATAACAGGACCAAAGCGCACGCGAGTGTCATCGCCAATTCAGCGCACGCACGCCACAACACTCGACGCGCATAAAGCTCTCGCAACGCGGCTCGCACGTCCACGCGTCCGCCCACACGATGCGTGTCAGTTGCGACGAGTTGTGTAGATGCGCTCATAACTAATTTCAGATAGGAGTTACGCAGTTGAACGAGCATGTCAGAACCGCCTGCGGTAGCGGGCGGGTTATCATCGT
>JBAWGU010000637.1:0-5706 GCA_049593215.1 Pyrinomonadaceae bacterium | reverse complement strand
GTTCTACGTTCTGATAATTAAGTTCTGATACTTCGCTCGGCTCTTAATGTTGTGCGAGCCATTCGCTGAAAACTTCCGACTCTTCCTTCTTGCCGCTCCAACGCGCGCGATTCTTTCCGGTCAACGCCAGCACCATTGCCTGATGCTGCCCTGCGCGGTCGCCCAGACGCTCGAAGTAGTTGTAGAGCCGGTCGATCTTTTGCACTGACTCCTCTGCCGCCTCAACTGTTTTGAAGCTGAGCACGTTGCGGAAGAAGCGCGAGTAAACATTCTGTTCGCGCGCGGTCGTGGTGTAGAGATCGAAGTAGCCGGAAATCAACCCGGCGCTCTGCAAGACCTGCGCGACGTAAGACGGGCGAGCCGCAACCTTGCGTACAATCTGCGCGACATCCGTCACTCCGCTCTCGTAAAGGGCCAGAATCTGCTCCTTCTTCGAGTGCGTCTCTTCATGTGTTTCTGTCGAAGTCGCTGCCTCATTCTCTTTACGCTCGATAGCTTTTGCTTCATCCGCGTAATCGAGTTCGAGATTGAGCGGCTTCATCTCTTCAATCATTTCCTGTGTCATCATCTTCTTTTACCTCCTGTCCGGGAGCGCAGGCATCTTGCCTGCAAGCGTGTGATAAGCACGCTAATAATGTCCGCGCATTCGCGCTCAAGGCAGGCGGGACGCCTGCGCTCCCAGACTTGGCATCTCTCTTAGCTCGCTCTGCGCATCTGGCCCGCTTCGCTCTGCAAGCCTTTCAAGTGGTCAATGAAGCTCGAAGCTGCACGCTTCGACAGCTCATCCGTCTTGCAACGCAGAACCGTCTGGCACTCCTCTTCAACGTCCACGCCGATCTCGCGTCCGATGGCGCGAATCATGCCGAGCTGCTTCGGCGTCACAAGGTCTGCCATAGATTTGGCAAGCGGATCGCGCGGGAACTCCTTCGGCGAAGGCGCAGCGCCCTCTTTCTCAATCACGTCGGACTCGCGCTGGTAAAGCTCACGCGCGATGCCAAACTTGACTGCGGCGCGCTTCAGAGCGTCATGCTCAGCCTTCTTGATGCCCATCTCGCTATCGGCTGTGCCTGTGCCGACGCCTTCGCGTGTTACGCCGTCAATCGTGATCGCGGCTGTGACGACGGCCATGTCGCCAATCTGGCGAACGTCGCGGACGGCGTGCTGCCATGTCGGGGTGATGCGATCAAGGATGTCCGCGACCGCGTGCCACTCGACGTACTCGACCATGTGAAGGTTGCCGGAGCGATCCGTCCAGCCTTCGCGCGTCTTGATGACATGAGGGTCAACCTGCTGGCGCAGTGCGCGCAGCGTGTTCGTGAACGCGAGCGGCACAACCGGAGCAACAGGCTCCGCGCTCAAGGCCATCTCGCCATCCGTTTCAAACTCACTCGCCTCAACGGCGTTTGTTCTTTCTCTCTTATTCATTTCAAGCTCCTCTGTGTTGATGTGTTTCGCAAGCGAACGAACTTTAGAGACTCTCTCAACCTCTTCCACAGAGGCTTCTGTCTCTAACGCTTCGTCCGGCTCCCGTTCGGAGCGCGCGGTCTCAAGGACAGTCTCAACTGTCTCTGTGGCCGAACGCTTCTCGGATGCGTTTCCAGTGTTGTTGTTGGGCTGAGCAACTTCCGGCTGCTTCGTCTCCTGCGTGGCAGGCGTCTCGACAGTCGCGTGTTGCTGTTTCGTTACTGCTTCAGTGTTCTTCGCCAGAAGCGAATGTTTAACCGCGAGAATATGCTCGCAGCGGAACGAGGTGTCACTGCCCACCTGCTCCTCAAACTCCAGACAGGAGCAACGCACCTTGCCAGCGTCGTCGCGCCAGACTTCGTAGCTCGTCTTGCGGCCTCGAAGAGTCGGCGTGGCTACACGAAAACGGTCCGCTTCGCGCGTGACGAGTCCCATCGCGGCGATGCCTTGTGCGCGCTTATCGCGCATGATCGCCTTCTTGTCCGTTCCTGTTGCGACGTTTGCTGACATGACTTTCGTCTCCTTCTTCCGTAAACTTTTTTAGGCCGCTTTAGGCCGCGCGCTCCGCAGGCATCTCATTAACCGCGAAAGGCTGCGCGGCGGGCTGTTTCTCTTTCGTCAAAACTGTTTCACCGAGACGCCGCTCAAGCTCTGAAAGGCGCGCTTCCAACTCTTCCACGCGCTGCCCCTGCCGGTGCACCGTCTTGAACAATCCGTCGAATGTTTCCCAGATAAATTCGCTCATTTCCGGCTGCTTCCTTTGCTTGTTCCCACAGGCTACGTACTCACCTGTTTCATACGTGAAACAGTGTACCATTGTTCCCTTCTTGTTGCAAGTATAAAACAAAGTCTTGCAACTAAAATTTTCTTGTGCTAGGCTATGGGTGTTGAAAGGGCGTTTCGGGCGCATTGTGCTCTCCGAAACGTGCCGAAAGGAGGCCGAAAATGGCGCATTCTAGGAATCTGGTGAACACAATGGAGCTTGGGCGTTCAATCCGCCGCAAGCGTGAAGAGATGGGCTTGAGCCTGAGAGACGTGGCGGATGAAACAGGCGTTTCCGCCTCGACGCTCTCGCGCATAGAGAACGGCACGGGCAAGCCGGACGCAGACAACATCGCGCGCTTGACCGACTGGCTCAACGTCCCGATGGAGCGCATCATGGGCGGGCGCGAGATGGGCGACGAAGGCAAACCCGTCGTCTACTTCCCGCAAGAGGCTACGCCTGAGATCGTCGAAGCTCACCTCAGAGCCGACAAGAATCTCACGCCCGAAACCGCCAAAGCTCTCTCAGAACTCTTCCGCGTCGCCTACGCCCAGTTCAGCCATCCCGGCGAAGACACGCGCGGGCGCAACAGGCGAAAGTAAGCGAAGCAAGTTTTCAGTTTCGGAAAGTTTAATAGGCGCTCGACTCAAAGTGAGTTGAGCGCCTAATTCATTGTTAGGCGTTCTTCTTGGTCATAAACTCGAAAACATAGATAATGAGTCTATGTCACAAACACCTTCTACAAGTCAGCCGCGTCTCAAACCTTGTTTGAATTGTGGCGAGCAGATAGAGCGTGATTCTGCTTCCTGCTGGAACTGTGGAGCTAAAAGGGGCGCTCTTCAGTTACCGAAAAAGAGGAATGCTACTAACGAAATCGATGTGAGTAGAACATCAAGCAGATTTTTTTTATCTGAAAAGATTGAAAAAGAAGCAACAGACGGCATAATCTCAAAACTACTTAAGGTAGTGGGAGCGATGATACAGATTCTCATAGCCATTCCTATCATTCTGTATCTTGGATTCGCGCTATTATCTATCCTGATATTTATCTTCTTTATCTTTCCAGTTGTAATTCCAATCGCTGTAAAGATGTCGTATCTAGATTCTATCCGCTCAACATTAAGGCTATTGAGCCGTTCACCATTTTATGTATCGTTAATTTCGACCACTCTCTCCATCGGATTTTTATTGCTCTGTGGCTTCTTACCTGGAAAATGGAGAATGAAAGAACGGTTTAAGAATGCGGTTGAGGGGGATCATATTGAAGCTATGGGCAGATATTTATTTGTGCCATATCCTGCAAGTATGCGTATTAATGAAACCAGTTATCACACGTATTATAAGCACAGAGGCATTTTGATCTTTCCTGACAATACTTGGAGGAATCTCTATGATTATTATCGCTCCAAAATAACTCCACTTAGATTATTAACCGCGTTTTCGGCAATTGTTTTTATTTCGATGGTCATAAAAGACTATCTTGTTCTAAAAACAGCTTCCAGATATGTTCCTCCATTGCTAAATATGGCCTGTGATTTAATTTTGTTATGGGGCGCTTTGATTATTGGAATTCATATCGGCAGAGAAGTTATAAAAAGTAAGATTTCATGCAATTGGGGTAACACAATCTCTGGATTTTTCAGTAAGGCTAATATCGTTGGTGATTATCTGTGTAGCCCCGTATTACGAAGTGACTCTTACATCATGATTTATCATCTGGCAGATTTAGATGAGCTTTCATTTGATGAAGCCGAAAAGGTTTATCAGAAGTTTAAAGACATGAGGGACAATAAAATTGATTTGAGTGGCTGGTCTAAAATTGAATAGATCCAGGCCAATTATTTTTGCGCTACGCCGAACGTCTAATAACTCATTCAACCGGAGCGCAGGATAGTATTTCTTTCATGATTCTTCCTTGCGATTAGGTTGAATGGCTTTTGCCTACGCCCAGTTAATTCGGTCGTTAGGTTGCTATCTCCGTCGAAACATTCTTGCTTCAAGCAACTCTTGAGATTAGTATCATCCCATGAATTATCAGAGCATTATCACAATCGAACCCGGCAAACGCGGTGGCAAGCCTTGTATTCGTGGGATGCGTATTACGGTTTATGACGTGCTGGAATATCTTGCGTCCGGCATGACGCAGGAGGAAGTTCTTGAGGGTTTCCCCTACCTTACGAAGGAAGACATTCTGGCTTGCCTCAGTTATGCCGCAGACCGTGAAAAACGGTTGATGGTGGTCGAGGGATGAAACTGCTCTTTGACCAGAATCTATCCCCGCGTCTGGTTAACCGTTTGTTTGATCTCCACCGCTTGATTCAATCCTTACGGCTTGTGCGGAATTGATTGTTGTCATGTTGCCAGAATCTTTAGATGAAGAACGCGAAGATTGGATACGGTTGTCTTTGGAAAGTTTAGCGGAGGCTTATGGCGATGATGAGCCTGAATATTCTCTGGACTTAATCAAAGAGCCGAACCCTGAATATGAGTCAGGGTGACAGGTTGTGTTAATATTTCATCACTAGGGGGCATTATGAGCAAAACGATCTCTTTAGAAATACCGGAAGATGAAGTTCCATCATTTGAATCTGCGCTCGACAGAGCTTTGGCTGCATTGCGGCAAGCGAATAGTGAAGCGACTGACGAGCGTGAAGAGCGGATTTCAAATCTACGCGCGGAAACACATGTGTTAATGGAGCAGATTCGGGCGGAACTTCATGTGGAAGAAACTCTATGAACTGCTAGAGCAACTTGTCACCCTTGCGCAAAGAGTCTCGCGGCATGACAAGCAAGTGGAAGAGTTGCGTCAAGAGGTGCGGGAGTTGACAGGCATGTTGCATCGTTTAGCCATCGAAGTTAATCGTTTGGCTGACCGTCAAACATCAGACCGCGAGAAGATGGAATTGTGGGTTGAAAATCAGATGCTCCGCTTTGAACGTCGCCTCCCGCCTGCACCTTCCGACAAAGAGGAACCTCCAAAAGGCAAAGAGTAATTCTGTTAGCATCAATCCGAAATGTAACTTTAAATGAAATTGAGCCGCGCCTTATCGTAGAAGGCGCGGCTCT
Organism: Pyrinomonadaceae bacterium; assembly: GCA_049593215.1. Taxonomy (GTDB): domain Bacteria; phylum Acidobacteriota; class Blastocatellia; order Pyrinomonadales; family Pyrinomonadaceae; genus JBAWGU01. Next base: position 413 of record JBAWGU010000637.1, on the reverse strand, counting down.
GAAGTTGAAGGTTAGCTGGCTCGAAAGATTACTTTGCCCAGTCGCCTGTGAATTTCAGGCTGTCGAAGTTGTTGACGAAGTAGGGTTCGAGCGGCGTGCCGTCGGGTTTGCGGACGAAGGCGAGGGTCGTGTCGGTGGGGATGCCGCCGTCTGTGGGGTCTTTGGTGACGGGGCAGATGCCGTACATCGGGCCTTCAGAGCCGTTCGGGTTGCGGAAGCGCTTCGCCGCGAAGCCCTTCGAGAAGAGGTTTTCAAGCTCGCTCAAGGTCTTGATGATGGGCGTGCCGTCGAGCGCCGTGCCGTTGCGCTTCTGAAGGTCGGCCAGCATCTTCTTGCCATCGGCTGTGTTGAAGGCCGCGTCGGTGTAGCTGACCCAGATGTGAATCCAGAGACCGAGCGGGTTGTTGCTGAAG
>JBAWGU010000636.1:0-1715 GCA_049593215.1 Pyrinomonadaceae bacterium | reverse complement strand
TTGTAATCCGCAGCGTCCGGTTGCTCTTGCTGAGCTAACGCGCTGATGAGTCCAAAGTCTCTAATGCTGGAAGCGAGCGCAGCCGCAGTTAGCCCGCACGCAGAACGACGCAAAAATTCTCTTCTATTGTGAGCCATCTCTTTTACCTCTCCACCTGATACTGTGACGAAGTTGCAACCAGATACACTGCCATCCGCGTGCGCTTTAGCGAATCCGTAGTCGGCGTGATAGCAGTAACGATACTGCTGCGCATCGTCTGAGACATTGTGCCATGCAATAGCAAGGCATCGAGGGCATTGACAAGGTTGTTTGGATTGCCCGCGAGCGCCTGCATAGCAGACAGATCAAGTGAGGTTCCATTGGGCGCATTATTTACAGCATCCGTCGTTTTCGCAATCCCCGTATAGACCATCCTGTTGATGAAGTTGGCGCGCTTGAGCGAACTCGTCGTCGAAAGAATGCCGAACTCAGGGCCAAGCAAGTTCGTTCCGGGCACGCCGTAGTCCGCCGGGAAGTAATTAAAGACTGTCGGCGACCTGAACAGGTCTTGCTCCATAGTTATACTCTGCGGATTGAGATAGCCGTCGCTCGTCGTGGTCTTGTCAAACGACTTCGCATCAAAAGCTCGCAGCAGATTCGTAATGTAAAGCACAGGCTCGCGCAGGTGGCCGTAGTTCGGGTCTGTCTTCACGTCGCCGCGCGCTTCAGGGTCGAGCAGGATAGCAGTGATGACAGCCTTCATGTCGCCGCGCACGCCTGAGCCGTTGTTGTTGAACGTGGCCGCGACTCTCTGCACGTAAGCGGGCGAAGGATTGCTGGTCACAAAATGGTGAATCAGTTCCTTAGAGATGTACGGGCCGACGTTCGGATGGTTGAAGATGTTGTCTATCGCATCATTCAAATCCTGCGTCGAGGTGCGATTTGCCGCGAGCGCTTGCCCGTTCAGCAAGACTTTCTGATTCTTGTCGTGATTGTTCTCCGTGCCCACAGTCATCGGGGTAATGTAATCCAAAACGCCTTGCTGCCCGGCCACAGCAGGGATTCTCCAAGCCGTAAAGACGCGCGCAAAGTTTGTAATCACCGCCTGATCGTAGGTCGGGACACGATTTCCGTTAGCGTCCAGCACGGGCGTTCCGTCCGCATTCAACTGGTCCAGCCCCACAGAGAACAACTGCAAGACCTCGCGCGCGTAATTCTCGTTCGGATTGTTCTTGTTATTTCCAGCCATGTCCAGATAACTTCCCATCGCCGGATTGAGCGTCATTTCGTAGAGCAGCGTGCGGAAATTCCCGAAGGCATTTCTGTCGAACGTTTGCAGGTAGGGTTTGTAGCGACTCGGCGTGTTATCGTCCTGACCTGAAACCACCATGATCTGGCTCAGGGCAAAGATGACACGCTGTCGCAACTGGTCCTGACCATAGAGAGCGTTTTTGTAGAAATTCACCTGCAACGGGTACATCTGATAGTTGTCGCGCAAACAGATCGTTCGCGTGTTCACGTTGTTAGGATCAGTCGGACAACCTTGATTGTTGTCGCTATTAACAAGCGGCAGATTAGGATAGCTGGACGAAGGCGTGTTGAACTGCTCGTTAAGATAAGCGCGGAAGCCTACTGCGCGAACATGAGCAAGGTCAGTCGAATTTGGACCAAAAGTCGCTTGCTCTAAAAATCTAACGCCGTCGCTGCCTGCCGCCAGAGCCGGATCGCTGTAAGGA
>JBAWGU010000635.1:0-6854 GCA_049593215.1 Pyrinomonadaceae bacterium | reverse complement strand
GTTCTGCGCGCCCCGATGCGGAAAAGATACGCGCGGGCGCTTCCTGTTCATCGCCCTTCTGCATTCCGCGATCAGTGGACGGGAGCATGTCGAAAGTTTCCGCGACCTCTTCGATGATGTGGCGGCTGATGGTGTGTTCGCCTGCGGCAAAGCCTGTCAGGAGCGCGTTGTCGCAAAGATTGTTGATGTTGCGCGGGATGCCTTCGGAGCAGCGAAAGATGTAATCAATCGCGCCGGGCGAGAAGATGTCCATACGCTCTGCGCCCGCGACCAGCAGACGCGAAGTGATGTACTTCTCCGTCTCTTCGACGTTCGGCAGAGCCTTAATCTCGCAGCGCAATGCGACGCGCTGTTTGAGTTGGCGCAGGTCCGGATCGTTGAGCACGTCGCGCAACTCAGGTTGTCCCGTCAGGATAATCTGCAACTGCTTGGCGGTGTCGGATTCATAGTTAGAGAGCAGGCGAATCTCTTCGAGCACTTGCGGAGAAAGTCCCTGCGATTCGTCAACGATCAGCACGGTGCGAAGCCCGCGCGAATGACGCGCGTCTAAAGTCTTGCCAAGCTCAATCAAGAGATCGGATTTCGTCTCCCACTTCTGCACGTCAAGCAAGGCGGCGAGGTGTTGATAAAACTCTGCGACGTTGAGACGCGGGTTGAAGATGTAGGCGACGAGAACCGTGCGATCAAGACGCTGCATAATCCAGCGCAGCACAGTCGTCTTGCCCGTGCCGACTTCGCCCGTGACGACGATTAAGCCTTTGCCGCTCTCGATTCCGTAATGCAGGTTCGCCATCACTTCACGATGCGAGGCAGTGAAGTAGATGAAGCGCGGATCGGGCGTCAGCGCGAATGGCAACTCTGTCAATCCGTAAAATTCTCTGTACACTCTTTTCTCTTCCTTCCAAATCGCAACAGGGCAAGTGCGCTGGTTATAGCTGCGGTTGAATGGCGTTTCATTCCTCTTTAGGCGAAGCGGTCGAAAATTCTCGTCAGGTGCAGGATGTACGCGAACGTCGGGATGCTCACAATAGTCAGAACGATTCCGGCTGCAAGGAGCAGCGCGCGGCGCATGGGCACTCTGCGCGCCTCTTCGGGCGTGTGCAGGTCTGGAACGGAGACGAGCACGGGCAAGCCTGTGTAATGCTCCACATCTTCTTTCGTCTGAACGGTCAGGAGGCGCGGCACTTCAAAGACGGCTGCGAGCGAGAGTCCTGCGCCGAGACCTGCAAAGAGGCCAAGCAGCATCAGGATTCCGCGCTTTGGCGCAACCGGACGTTGCGGCACGTTGGCAGGGTCAACCACCTGAATCGCTTCGCCCTGCGCGTTGGTGGCGACGCCCGCCGCAAGGTCTGCCTTCTGTTTCTTCGCCAGTAGGTCGTCGTAGTAAGTCTTCTTCGTCTGGTAATCGCGGTTCAAAGCTTCGAGCGCAACGGCGGCAGTCGGGATGCTGTTGATTCGCTGTTGAAGGTCTGCGATCTGTTTTTCGGTTTGCTCAAGCTGCGCGGTCTTGCGCTCAAGGTCGCCCTGCGCGAGCTTGAGATTGTAGTTGATGGTATTGATGCGCGGGTCAACTCGACCGGAGAGCTTTTGACGTTTCTCCTCAATGCGATTCTGCCAGTCAGTGTCCATCTGCTGCATCTCGCGCTTGACCTTATCAAGCTGCGATTGCTTGGCGATCACGTCAGGGTTCTTCGGCTTGAGCGAGGTCAACATGCTCTCAAGCTCAGATTCCAACTCGGTCTTGCGCTTGACCAGCTCACCGTATGCGGGCGTGGTCCTCGGATCGGTGGTGTTTTCAGCCGCATCCATCACTTCCTGCTCGCCCTGTTTTTTCAGATCGGCGAGTTGTTGCGTGTAAGAAGCGATGAGGTCGCGCGTGCGCCCGCTCTCAGTGATGAGAGCCTTCTCCTGTTCGCGCAGGCCCGCGAGTTGAGCGATGAGAGATTGAGATTCGGAAGGCAGGTTGTTGACGTTCTGCTGCATGTACTGAAGACGCTGGCGATCAATCTCGTCCAGTTGCTTCTGCGCTTCTTCGAGTTGCTGGTCAAAGAATTTTTGCGTCTGCTCGGAGCCTTGCGTCGTGGCTTCTATCTGCGCGGAGACATACTTATCAGCGATGCGGCTGGTGACGGCGCGCACGACTTCCGGGTCGCGCTCGCGGAAAGAGATGCGAAAAGCGTTGGTGACATCGTTGCGGCTCTTGTCAATCTCGACGTTGATGTCCTTGCGCATGTCTTCGACGACGAGTTCCATCGGCTCGCCGCTCTCGCGGTCATCCTTGTAAAGATTGTATTGCAGGATAATCGGTTCGAGCGAAGAACGGCTGGTGACCATCTGGCCCACGTTGTTGAGACGCATCGAGAGGTCAACGTCAGAGAGCGTCGGCACGAGCGCGTTCGGGATGGTCGGCGGCTTGACGATGAGGAGTGTGGTTGATTCGTAAACGTTTGGCAGACGCCACACGACCCACGCGATAGAGGTAGCGATGGCGATGGTCGGAAGCAGTATGAGCCACTTCCGCCTGAGAAACATCTGAAGATATTCGCCCGGTTTGCGCTGGCGAAATTCCTTACTCATCTCTTGGCACTCCTTGCAGTCTTGCTAAGCGTCAAACTATCAATCCGGCTTTCGCTTCGGGAAACCGCTTCGTCGAGGCATTTGACGAAAAGTTTCCTGCGGCAAAAACTTTTATAGCGTCGCCAGAGCCTTGCGCGCTTCGTTAGCTTCGGCGAAATCTCTGAGGCTGAGAGCCTCCAGTAGTTCTCTGCGCGCTGCCGCCCTGTCGCCTTTGCCCGCGAGCGCAAGCCCCAGATGATAACGATAAGAGGCTGTCGGCGTAGAGTTGCTGCTGCGGCGCGCATCTCTCAGATCGAGCGTGACTGCCTTCTGCAACTGTTCGACAGCCGCGCCGTGCAGTCCCTTCTTGTAATAGACCCAGCCGAGCGTGTCCGCGAATCCGGCATTATCAGGAAATTGCTGGACCACACCCTGCGCGAGCCGCACGGCTTCATCCAGATTTCCGCCGCCATACTCCGCATAATTCCACGCCAGATTGTTGGCGGCAAAGACAGCGTTCTGATTAAGCTCAAGAGCCTTGCGATAGCTCTCGTTGGCAGCCTCCCGGTTCTGGCGGCTGTCTTCGAGCATTCCAATCAGGACGTAGGCTGTGGCATCGTCGGGCTTGCGCTCGACAATCTTGCGATACTCTGCGATGCCGCGATCCTGCTGGTTCAACTTAACGTAGAGCGCGCCGAGCGCGGAGTATGCGGGCAGGTAGTTTGTGTCCAGATCGAGCGCGCGGCGCAACTCGCTTTCCGTCATCTGCTCGTTTCGCTCATAGCCGTAAACCTGAGCTTTCAAAAAATGGAGCGAGGCGTTATTGGGTTGCGAGCCAAGCGCACGGTCAACACGCGCGTGCGCTTCCGTCAACTGCTTCCGACCGGCGTAGATGCTAATGAGACCATTTAGCGCGTCAAAGTTTGTGCTGTCAATAGAGAGCGCCTGCTCATAGACGCTGATCGCTTCGTCCGTCTTGCCCTCTTTCAGAGCGACGGCGGCGAGATTGATGTAGTTGGTCGCATCACGCGGCACGGCAGTCTGCGCGGCCTGAAAATCCTGACGCGCGGCGGCAGTGTCGCCCAACTGAAGCTCGGCAGAGCCGCGCGCGACTAAAGCTTTGGAGCGCAACTCTGCAAGCATCTGCGGAGAGGTCTCACGATCCGGCGCAGCTTTCGAGAGGCGTTCAAGCAGATCGTTTGCAACGCGCAGAGCGTTTTTAGTATCGCCCGCGCCCAGACTGATTTGCGCCTGCATCAGTTTCGCCGGTAGATAATCAGGGTAGTAGCGTTCGAGGTCTCCGGCGAAGGCGCGCGCCTGTTCAACCTGACCCAGACGGAACTGCGCTTCGGCCATGTAGTAGAGACCTGCGCGATGATTCGGCTGCTGCTTGAGCACCGCTTTGAAATCTTCGACAGACTCTTTGGACCTGCCCGTCTGCGTCAGCAAGCGACCGCGAAGCAAGAGGGCTTCCATGTCGTGGCTGTTCTTCTTAAGAACTTCGTCAACCTGCGCCTGCGCGCCCGCCGCGTCGCCGCGCATCAGCATCACTTCGGCAAGACGATAGTGCGCGCGCGTGTAGTCGGGCCAGTGGGCTGCGATCTCCTGATAAATTTTGATGGTCTCGTCCTGTCGGCCAATGGTTGAATAGAAGTCCGCGAGCGTCGCGCGCCCTTCGGGGTTATCAGGCTCAAGAGCGGCGAGAGCTTTGTATGCGACTTCAGCCTTCGCTATTTGCTGGTGGACGAGATAGAAGCTGGCGAGAATGAAGAGCGCATCACGGTCTTTCGGGTCAACTTCGACGGCGCGGCGAAATTGTGTTTCGGCTTCGTCGAGACGATTCGAGAGCGCAAGGAATTTTCCGTACTCACGATGCGCGAGGCTGGAATTATCGTTGATGTTGAGAGCGCGTTTGAAAGTCTCTTCCGCTTTGCCAGCATCTTTCGCGTTCAGATAGAAGCGCGCGAAGCTCAAATAGGTTTCGACGCGCTGCGGGTTGAGTTCGACGGCGCGATTAAGTTCAAAGAGCGCACGCTCAAACTGTTCCTGAAGCAGCAGGACGTTGCCTTTGAGGATGTGACCTTCGATGTGGTTGGGGTCTTTTGCTAAAACTTCGTTGGCGAGACGGTCGGCTTCCGCGATTAAATCAGCCGACTTCTTTTCAGGAGAGAGATAATAGTTGCCGAGCTTGACGCGGGCGTCTAGGTTCTTTGCGTCGAGCTTGATGGTGATGCGCAGCTCGTCAATGACTTCGAGGTAACGCTCTAAGCCTTCGTAAGCCCGCGCTAGTCCCCAGTGGGCAGGGCCGTGGCTATCGTCAATCTGGATGGCGTTGCGAAATTCGATGGAAGCTTCCTGATACTTCTTCTGCTTCAGAAAAGCTTCGCCGCGCTTGACGTGTTGAACTTTGGCAGCCTCTGCGTTGGCGCAGCCTGTCGTCAACTGCGACACGACGAGCAACAACAGCAGCAGGCTCAAAAGAGAACCGTAGCGCGCGCACTCTTTAAGTTTCATTTGTGGGGGCACTCCAATTTTGCTCTCGACTCGCGAGCGTGGCGTGGGCAACACGCGCGCTCTCGCAAGCGATTCTGTTATCAATCACTTCAACGAAACGGCGAAAGAGCGTGGCGGGCAACGCCGCGCATCTTTCATCCAATTCATCGAAGCCGTCTCTCTCTCAAAGGCATCTCCTGTCAAAATATCAACCCTTGCTCATTCATCTCTTCTAAGTCATTTCAGAGATTATGAGAGAAACATTAAGATGAAATGACCAATCCGACTTCGTTTCCGAAAAAGCTGCGAGGTTTTTAACTCTCAACGGACGTAACGGGGATGTGCGACAACATTTTCACGCAAAGGCGCAAAGACGCAAAGAAGAACATTAAGGCGTTGGATGCTTAATCGTCTTGCCTGCTTTCCTTTGCGCCTTTGCGCCTTTGCGCGAACCATTTCGTCTCATGCCTATTTCCTCAGTCCGGTACATATTCAGGTAACGCCTCAGCCGACTGTGCGGCTAAAGCTGCGGCTGCATCGAGCGCAGCCTGTTCGGAATTTCCCACGGGCAGCATGACTCTCACCATCGCGCCGTCGGAACGCCTGCGCCGAACGCTGTCAAGCACCGTATAAATCTTGCCCCAGTACTCACTGGCGACCGCGCGCCCGCGTCCCTGATACCAGTAGATCAACAACTCTTTATCGTCGCCGTTCTGAACGATGTAGCGGTTGGCCTCGAAAGCTGGTCCACCGTTTGTCGGCCTGATTTTGACTGTCGCGGGGTCAGTCATGTTCCAGCCCGCGCCCGGCAGACAGTTGAGCGGGCTGTGATAGGTTGCGCCGTTGCGCTGCGTCGCGTAATAACCCACGTAGAATGAAGCCTGGCGGCCATCCGGCAGCGCGTAGCTGCGCGAGAGGTAATCGTCTGCGCGCAGCACCGCCATCGTCTCCTGATCGAAGACCTGATCCGGCCCGACCTGACGCCACGCGCCGAGTTGCGCCGGAAACTCTTTCAAGGGGCGGCGCGCAACATGAGCCTCGCCCGCGCGCTCCCATACGTTGATAATCGCGCCGCCGAGCAGAAGCAGCGCGCACAGGATTGCGAGGCGCACGGAGCCGTTCATCTTCATAGCTCGCTTGCTCCTTTCGCCGCGACAGCGTTGACGGTCACAGGCGAAGCGCCCTTGATGCTTGTTTCCTTCTTAAAACTTTTTGCCTCCTGCGCCGTCGCTGCCGCGCTGCCTCCCTTGTCGTCATCTCCGCCGCGATGAATGAGTTTGCCGAGCAGGTCAAGAAGCGCGCCGACGGCAAAGAGCAACATCAGCGCGACGATGTAGATGACCCAGCCGGAGAAGGAATGAAAGAAACTGTCTGCGACTTCTGTGCCGTAGTGATGCGCTAGAATCCCTGTGCCGCTCACGCGCGCCGCGTTGGTCAGGATGGCAATAGGCAGCGCAGATAAAACTATGATCGCAGAGCGCCAGAATGAAAAACTCTTCAGAGCGTGGAGCGCGCCGCCAACGCCCGCGCTGCCTTTATCATTCTTCAGATTAGTGAAGTAGGCGAAGACCACTGCCAGAGTCACCAGCGTCATCAGCGAACGAATGCCGCTGCACGCCTGCACGACTTCCAATCTCTTAGGCTCGCTCGCGCGCTTTGGCATCAACTCGATGATGTTGCCATCGCGCAGCACGGGAATGTCCAGAAGGCGCATTGACCAGACCGCGCAACGCGAGGCGAAGAGTTGAAGCGGGAAAGCAATCTTGTTAAAGATGATGACGGGAATCGGAATCGCCAGCAGCAGC
>JBAWGU010000634.1:0-3366 GCA_049593215.1 Pyrinomonadaceae bacterium | reverse complement strand
CTACTGGCTATTGTCATAAAAAAAGCGGCCATTGCTGGCCGCTCGTTCAAGAAGATTCTTCTGCCACCCGTTCGACGATGACGACGGCTTCTTCTTCGTCAAAATCCGTGAGCATCACCTTGATGATCTCTGTCTTTTTCGTCGGCACGACCTTGCCTATGTAGTCTGCCTGAATCGGAAGCTCACGATGCTCTTTGCCTCTGTCAATCAAGACGGCAAGCTGAACGCGGCGCGGGCGTCCGAAGTCAATCAGTTGATCCAGCGCCGCACGAATCGTGCGTCCCGTGTAGAGCACATCGTCAATCAAGACGATGTTGCGTCCTTCGATGTCGCCCGGCAGTTCCGTGCGGTTGACGATAGGGTTGACGCCGACCGTCGAGAGGTCGTCGCGGTAGAGCGTGATGTCAAGAATGCCGACGGGCGGGCGCACGCCTTCAAGGTCGGCAACCTTATCCGCCATACGCTCAGCAAGCGGCACGCCGCGCCGACGTATGCCAACCAGATAGAGATCGCCCGCGCCGTGATTCTCTTCGACAATCTCGGAAGCAAGGCGCGACAGCGCGCGATTGATTCGCGCCCCGTCCATGATGCGTGCTTTCTCCAGAAAATCCATTGGCGTGGATACTAACATAGAGATGTTGACGGAAGAAAGATGTGGAAGGATGTCCGTTGCCCCTTGTCCGTAGTCCGTTGTTTTTTGAGTCTGATCCCGATTGAGTGTTTCATCCGTCAGGGTTCAACTCAGCAACCACATACAACGGACTACTGACTACGGACAACGGACAGTTTTTCGTTCACTCGCTTTGCCTTGTTATCTCTTCCCATTGCTTGAGGACGAATTCGGGGACGGGCGGCTCATTTCTGATTGTGAGATGGCGTGTCTTGGCCCAGTGATGGAGCCACGTTGCACCATACTCTCCGAAGTAGTCGTCCCTTTGCCCGTAAGCCTTGTCTTGCAGAGCTTGGTCCAGAGTGATGAATTTATAACCACGATTCTTCATCATGCTGGCAAGGTCGTCAAAATAATCGGCGTTGAGCGCGTTGGCGTGGAGCAGGAGCACTTGCCTGATTTCGTAACCGTTGAGATCGGTTGAGGCTTTCTCGGAGAAATCAAATACGTCGTCCATGTGTTTGAGATAAGCTTGAGCCACTTGCTGCATCGCTTCTTTATCGCCGCGCGCCTTTGCCCTCGCGTAGATGGCTGCGAACATGTAATCGTCGCCGTCAACAGTGACGGGAGCTATGCGGTAGCCGCGCGCGACCAGAAATTTTTCAAACTCTCTGCGAGTCTTGAGATTCGGGCCGACCTGTAGGAAGGGGTGACGAAAGTATCTGAGCGTTTGGCCTCTCTCTTTCAGAAGAAGCTTGAGCAGCGTTTCGCCGCGAATCAGGTTTTGTTCATACTCTTCGAGCGGCGTTCTCTGAAACGCAGGATGAGAGAAGGTGTGATTGCCAAGCTCCATGCCTGCGTCAAGCCACATCTTCAAAAGCTCTGTGCGCGCTTCCGCATCCTTCTGCTCGTCAATCTTGCCTTCGTTGACAAACCCCACGACTGGAACTTTATGCGCCATGAAACTCTCCAAAAGTTTTCCCGTCAACTCCCTGAGCGTCCCAACGTCATCGGAAGGCACGCCGCTCTTCGGCGCAGGCAGGTCGTCGAAAGTAACTGCAACCTCTCTCTGCACGTTTGGCTTATGATTGCTCACTTGCGCGCTCGCTGCGCTGATCAGCACAAGCAAAGCGATTGAGGCGATGATGAAACGAGATTTACCTGTCATTTAATTGCCCTCTCTCCTTCTTCTCTTTGCTGCATCATACCATTTTAAGTTTGCGCCTGCCGGTAGTGTGTCAAATTGAAGATGAGTGAGAGGGAACTTGAAATTCACCGCAGAGACGCAGAGACGTGCGCAGAGATAGCGCAGAGTAGTTATGCTTAACTCTCTGCGTAAACTCTGCGTTTCCTCTGCGCCTCTGCGGTGAATCTCAATTAACACATCACTCAATTACAATTTGACCCATTACGCGCCTGTTCGATGCTTTGACACGCTTTCAGTCGCTCTGCTAGGCTCGCTCCAGATTTAACTTATCGAAACAGGTGCGGTTCCTAAAAGTTTTGGCTTTCAGTTTTTCTAATTTCGTTGGTCCAGATAAACGAGCTGTCATCCCTTGATGCTCTATCGCTCTCTCCTGCGCCCGCTACTCTTTCGCCTTCAGCCGGAATCGGCTCACGAATTGGCATTGCATTCCCTGAATCTTGCGCTCTCGACAGATGCCGCGCGCCGCATCGCTTCCCAACATTTCAAGCGAGAGCCTTTCGGCAAGCTTCAACGCTTCGGACTAACCTTTGATAATCCCGTCGGTCTCGCCGCAGGCTTTGACAAGAACGGCATGGCGGCAGAGAGTCTGGCCGCGCTCGGCTTCGGCTTTATAGAAGTCGGCACGGTGACGCACAGGCCGCAGGCTGGAAATCCACGCCCGCGCCTCTTTCGTCTTCCGCTTGATCGCGCGCTCATCAATCGTCAGGGTTTCAACAACGAAGGCGCAGCCGCGCTCGCGCGTCATCTTAAAAATCATCGCCCACGCTGCGTGCTCGGCATCAACATTGGCAAGAGCCGCGTCGTCCCTGTTGAAGAAGCTGTGGAAGATTACCTCGCAAGCTTCACGCTCGTTCATCCTCTGGCGGATTACATCACCATCAACGTCAGTTCGCCCAACACGCCAAACCTGCGCGAGCTTCAACGTCCACGCGCGCTCCTTGAATTATTGAGCGCGCTCCAAAAAAGAAATCACGAGCTATCATCACAAGGCTCGCGCAAAAAGCCCATCCCACTGCTTGTCAAGATTGCGCCTGACCTCGACGCAGTAGAACTTGAAGCACTCGTTGACATCGCGCAGCGCACGCAGATGTCAGGCATCATTGCGACCAACACGACCACGAGCCGCGCGGGTCTGAGCACGCCCGCAGCAGAGGTTAAGAGTTACGGCGAAGGCGGACTGAGCGGTGCGCCGCTTCGCCAGCGTTCAAACGCGATGATTGCCGCGCTCTATCGTCTGACGCGCGGCTCTCTCGCAATCATAGGCGTCGGCGGCATCTTCAACGCGCAGGATGCCTGGCAAAAAATCTGCGCGGGCGCAAGCCTCGTTCAACTCTACACAGGCTTCATCTACGAAGGCGTCACCGTTGCCCGCGACATCAACGAAGGCTTAGAGAAGATTTTGAGCGCGCAGGGCTTTCGCTCTCTTGATGAAGCGGTCGGCTCTCGCGCCGCAGAATTTTCAAACGTGGGAGCGTCAGTTTAGAGATGACTAAAAAATCTTTGCCGCCAGTGCTTGAAACTACGCGACTGGTTCTGCGCCGTCCCAGAC
>JBAWGU010000633.1:0-6432 GCA_049593215.1 Pyrinomonadaceae bacterium | reverse complement strand
GTGTATGAAGGCGTAGCCCCAGAGGAAGGCTGCGGAGAGTTGTATGTAAAGATTCTCGCCCTGGTTGTGCTTGAGAAGATAGGCGAGCGTGTATTGTCGCGGGCCTTGATACCAGAGACCGAAGAGGATGCCGAAGAGAATGTAGTAGAGCAGGCGGCGGCTGATTAGCTCTGCCGCGCCATAGCGATGTTTGCAATCGTCGCTGCTTGAATATTTTTTGTTGTGGAACCAGATCAGGCGATGGTATTGCAGGTTGTGATAGATGGTCAGGATGGCGGCGATGGCGATGGGCTTGTGCGGCATCGGCGTGAGCAGCACAACCCAATGCATCGGAATCGCTGCCGCGAGCAGTAGATACTTTGGAATGTTTAATGGCAGGCCGAGCCATGCGCGCCCGATTTGTCGCGCGAGCCAGATGACGCCGGAGATGATAGTAAAGATGAGCAGAAGCGTCGAGAGCGTGCTCACGCCGGAATGCAGAGGCGCGGGAACGCGCGCCATCGCTTCGGGGTCGCGTGCGATGAAAGCGACGAAGGGGTAAGTGAAAGCGAGCAACAGAAACGTGCGGTCGAGCGCGTTATCAACAGGAGCGAGGTCGTTATTCTTCTTCTTGTAGAGGACCATGAAGCCGTAGTGCTGTTTGACCAGATGATAATAGGCCCAGAGCGCGGCGAGAAAGAAGAAGATGAGTCCCGCGCCTGCTAAAACCATCAAGGGGCCGACGATGAAGAAGAGCAGCGAGCCGATGAGCAGGCGTTTGCGCGCGCGGCGTTCTGCGCGGTCAAAGTAGGTGCGCGAGAATGTGCCGAAGACGTGCGGCGCATCAATCAGTATGGCCCACGCCGCGATCATCGGAATCAAAGGCAGAATGCCTGTCACGTAGAGCGCAAGCATCGCATAGCTTGAAGCAACGGAGCCGATGAACCACACAAGGTCTTCACGCGCGCTGATGATCCAGCGTAGAGAGATTGCGCTCGATTGAGCGTCAACGGAAATGGCTTGTGCAGTGGTCGCAGACATAAAAGCTTAATGGCGGCTCCGAGCGTCCGTGCTTGCCAAGATGCATTGGCACAAGAACGGCCCTGTCATCATCTACATACTTGTGCGAGGCGAGTAGATTCTAACACCTCCGAGCCTTGTGGAAGAAGGAAGGCCCGAATCGAAATCTACGCATCGAGCCGTCTATAAATGTACACACACGCCGGAGAGTAATGTCCTCATCAATAGACACAAAGCCTTTGCTCTGGTCCAGAATGCTGTTAAGTTTCTTAAGCTGCGAGACTCATGCAGGGGTTGGCATGATTGTTGCTCCGCATCTCGAATGAAACTCTTTGCGCGCTCAACCGAATTCAAAACGGCATAGCACGCGAAGTTATATCCCCAAAAGTCTGCACAGGCGATTAGATGGGCCGACATCAAGCTCCTTAAAACAGCGCCCGTCAGAGGGTCTGCCATTCACAGACGCTTTCAATGAACTCAAGTCGCAGCGTCTTTCATGTCCTGACTGTTGCTTAGCTGAACGCTCCACCAAGCACGAACCTTTCTGAGAACGGCTTCTGCCATGCCGCCGTTTTATCCGTCCAAACTCTTCGCGCGCTCGCCCCGGGCCGCAAAAGGAGAAACCAAGATGCGAAGGACTTCATATAGATTCTTATCCCTGCTCCTGATGTGTGCAGTCATGTTGCAAGGGCTGCTTGGCGTTGCCATCACGGGCATCGGTCAAACGCAGGACTACCGGAATCCTCTGCAAGAATTTTACCGGAAGTTCGGGCGCGATTGGATTGTGCGGCTTTCTGAAGACGGGCAGAGAATCGAATCCATTCTTGGAAAAGGAACGCAAGCGTACAGGGGAAAACCCGCAGATGCTGCGCGCCAGTTCCTGCGCGAGAACGCGCGACTCTTCGGTCTCAAGGAAGATTTGTCTGACTTGAACGTTTTGGTTGAGAAGAGCACACCGGGCGGAGGCAGCGTAGAGTTTCAGCAAATCTACAATAACCTTCCAGTAGAGAATGCGCGCGTTCAGGTTAATCTTAACAAAGAGGGCAGAGTCATACAGGTCTCTAACTTTTACACGCCGACACAGGACGCCGTAGATCAAGCGGCCATCAGCAAAGAGCAGGCGACGGAAAATGCCGTCAACGAATTTCTGCGCACGACTCCGGCCTATCTGCCGCCGAAAAACGAGAGGGCGTCGCGGAGTATCCAAGCCTTGAGCCGCGCCCAATTGCAGCTTAAAGAAGCGCCGAAGGTTGAAGATCTATTTTTTGTGCAATCGGGTCGCCCCGTGCGCGCCTACAGGGTTCAAATCAACTCCGCCAGACCTTTCGGCGTGAAAGAGTTTGTCGTGGACGCAAACTCCGGCGCTATCTTACAAGTCAAAGACCGCATTCATACTTTCATTGACGGAAAGGGGCAGGTCTTCATTCCCAATCCGGTCAACTCGAAAAATAATAACACCTACACGGATAGCGGCGCGGGCGGAACGGCTGTGCCGACCTCTAGCCCGAATCCTTACTACAGAGTCCCGCTCTGGAATCTGAGCGTTCCTGCGGGCGGGCCTTACACTCTGCAAGGCCCTTTCTCGATTCTGCAAGATATAGACACGCCCAGCAACACGCCGCCTACAGAAACAGCCGCGCCGGACTTTATCTACCTGCACGGAAACCCGCAATTCGATGATGTGATGATCTACTACCACATTGATCGCATACAGCGTTATATCCAGTCGCTCGGCTTCGTGGATGTCAA
Organism: Pyrinomonadaceae bacterium; assembly: GCA_049593215.1. Lineage (GTDB taxonomy): Bacteria > Acidobacteriota > Blastocatellia > Pyrinomonadales > Pyrinomonadaceae > JBAWGU01. Next base: position 3,684 of record JBAWGU010000633.1, on the reverse strand, counting down.
CAACCGGCAGATCGCGGTTGATTCCGACGGCGTAGAGGATGATCCGGCCACCGCTAAGGATGAATCAGACAACTCTTTCTATGGCAACAGCCCTCTCGGCTTGGGCCACCTCTCTTTCGGTCATGGCGGGATAGACGACGCGGAAGATGCGGACGTGATTGCGCATGAGTACGGGCACGCGATACAGGCTAATCAAACGCAGGATAAGTATGACGGAAATCACAACAGCTTCAACAGCGCGATGGGCGAGGGCTTCGGCGATTACTGGGCCGTCAGCTCCTTTTACAACGAGACGAAGGCGAGCGGCCACGACCAGCCCTGTGTGATGGAATGGGACCAAGTGCCCGGCTGCCTGCGGCGTACCGATTCAACTCTGACCGCCGCTAATTTTGACGCAACTGTAGCGACGGGTGAAGAGCACAACAACGGAGTCATCTGGTCTTCGACGCTTTACGATATTCTGCTGGCTCTCGACAAAACCACTGCTGACAGGCTCATCCTCCAGAGCCACTTTAATGTGCCGAATAATCCCAAGTTCAAGGATGGCGCGGATGCCATTATGACCGCAGACTTGCAACTCTATTCAGGCTCACACCTCAGCCAACTCTGCACAGTCTTCACAAATCGCAAAATCTATCAGGCCACAGACTGCCCTTCCGTTCCTCCTCCTGTCGGGACAAACCAGAACACGCTCGTCATTCTCGCAAAATTCAAAGACCTGCCGTCTGCGACTCCTATCGGCGCGGGCGATGCCGCGACTCTCATCAACAACATCAACAGCTATCTCAAAGAAGTGACTTACGACAAGGCTTCGCTCGGTGCGCCGACTACTCAAGGTTGGATTGACCTGCCGCGCAACCGCGCTGACTACTACAACGAATCTACCGGGAACATGCTGATAGAGATGGTGCAGGACGTGATTCCCTTGATGCCTGCGGGGTTCGATTTCTCGCCTTTCGACAGAATGCTGATTCTCACGAATGACGACGGCTCGGGCGGCGTGACGGGCGGCTTGAAGGAGTGGGCCACGACAGGCCCCTGGCCTTACAAATTACCGGCAGCCTTCGGCACGAAGCGGCTCTCTGTCTCCATACATCGCGCAGATCAGGCTGCCACAAACGTCGCGCAGTTTACACACGCGATGGGCCATCACTTCGGCTTGATTGATCTATACCCGCACGAAGGCGTGAACTTCCCGCGCCCCTACGCAGACGGCTGGAGCAACATGGCGAAAGACTCTGCGGGCAATTTCAACAACACACACTTCTTCGGTTGGGACAAGCTGAGACCGACGTGGCTCACGGATGCTAACGTGCAGTTCATCCCGCGCCCGCCCGCGGACCCGGACGTGAATCACAAGTTTGAGGACACCTTTCCAATCTTCCGCGAAGAGACGAACACTTCCAATCCTGTCTTAATTCAGGTAGCGACGACGCCCGGCTCGACCCGCGCGACAGAGCGCGTCTCTTACTACATCGAAGCGCGCAAGAAAGCAGGCTCTTTCGACAACAACATTCCGTCAGACGGCGTGCTCATCTATTACCTCAACGAAGACATCGCGCAGGGCTTTGGTCCTCTGCGCCTCGTTGACGCCACGCCGGGCGACAACGATGTCTCTAACGCCGCTCTCAAACCTGCATCGGACGGAGGCCCTGCCATCGTTGATAACATTGACGGCACAGGCTTGAGGGTTGAAGTGCAGCCGAAGATGGGCGCAGAAGATTATCGTGTTCACATCACCTACGACCCGCCGGATGATCAAGTGGACGTGTGGATTAACCCGCACGATGAGAACTGGGACAGCCCGGACATCTGGATTGATAGCCCCAACTGCAACGGTGAGAATTGCGGCTTTGACAAAGACGCTGCGCCTGCGCGCACGGAAGAGGACCGAGGTGACAAGCCTGCCGCGTTGAGCGTCGGCCAACCCGGTGCGCCGCCCGTCAATCGCGTCTATGCCAGAGTCTATAATCACGGGCCGGACACGGCTCACAACGTGCGCGTGGATTTCTATTTCTCCGATCCTTATCAGGCGAGTGACGGCGGCACGATTGACCCGGACACAGGCTCGAACATCGCCTTCCAGAAACACTTCTTCAAAGTTCTGGACGATGTGCCAAAGACGGACACAGGCATTCCCGTCTTTGTTGATTGGACGCCGGTGCCTGTTCCTGCGGGCCAGCCTCAGGTTCACTCCTGCATCAAAGTGAAGATCGCCAAAGTCCTCAACGACACAAACGAAGCCAATCAAGCTTCGCAGGAGAACATAGTCGAATACGATATCTCAAAAGGCAGCCCCTACCCGCCCGTCGTTAATAACTTCAAGGTCTTTAACCCCTACGACCATCCCATCCTTGTTTACCTGCGCGCAGACAACGTGCCCGTCGGCTGGACCACAGTCATCGAGCCGGAGAAAGCCTTGCTGCCTGTCGGCGGAATCGTGGAAGCTAAGGTTACCATCCAGGCTCCGCAAGATTATCCTGTGTGCAGCAGCGAGTTCATCAAAGTCAGCGCGTGGTATCCGAGCGGCGATACGCTCATAGAATTGGGGGCAAACACCGCCAAGATCAACTTAAAGACGAGCACTGCTTTGAACATCAACATGACTTACGAATCGTGCGAAGCAGGGACTGAGATTGTCAAAGCTCACCCGCAATCACTGAAGAAATGCAAGGCGCTAAAAGCAAAAGGCTGCACCAACCCTGCGCGCCCCTTTGAGCACATCAGCGTGCAGTACACAGGGCCGGACGGCAAGCCCATCTACCACGATGTCGTGACAGACGCGAACGGCTGCTTCGAAGATTTTCTGGTCAATCCGCAGGGCGGGCTTTGGAACGTTCAAGCGGAATATCCGGGAAACGATTGCGCGAGCAGCACACAGACAGGGCTGCCTAGGAATCCTGTCTTCGTCCCGCCGGGAGGCGGGCAGGAAGATACAGGGCGCGGCAGGTTGTGGCTCAGTTTCCATCTCGGCGCTAACTTCCCGCTCGGCTCATTCAACCAGACGCATAACCCCGGGCCGAGCATGACGCTCAACCTGGAGTATCCTTTCAGGGACGACTGGGCAATCGTCGGCTATCTGGGCTTCCACTTCTTCCACGGCGATCATGGCAACAAGAATTTTTATTACACGAACCTCTCCGTGAATCTGAGGAAGTATTTTCCTGTCTCAAATTTTCACGGCTACGTGGAGGCTGGCCCCGGCTTCTATCTCCCGAAGACAGGCCCGAAGAAGCTCGGCTTTAACGTAGGTGCGGGACTGAGCTTTCCGATTCCGCCAAAATTGAAGATTGAGCTTGGCCCCGATTTTCACTTCGTTGATCCGAGCGGCGCGAAGCGCGTGTTCGTTGATGCGAGAATAGGAGTGGCGTTCAGATTTTAAGAGAAACCGGACCGTGTGACGCGCTCGCCGCGTGCGTTGCAAGGTCTATTCATTCCTGAAAGTTTAGGGCGGCCAATTCACCGCAGAGGCGCAGAGACGGCGCAGAGTTTACGCAGAGAGGTTGAGAGCCGCTCAATCCTCTCTGCGCCATCTCTGCGAGCGCTCTGCGTCTCTGCGGTGAGCCTCAATACTCGCTTCACTCAAGAATGAATAAACCCTCATCGCACAGTCTCGTTTCCTTATGCCTTGCTGAGATATTCTTCAATCCCGCAACGCGGGCAGAAGAGAGCGCGGCGTGAGGC
>JBAWGU010000632.1:0-5469 GCA_049593215.1 Pyrinomonadaceae bacterium | reverse complement strand
GTGCATCCAAAGAGAAATTCGACGCCTCGCTTTGCTTTTAAGTTCAGCCCCAACTTGCTCGAAGAGGTCAAACGGATATGAGAAAAGTCGCTTCGCTTCTCTTGCTCTCCCTGCTGCTCTTCGTTTCAACTCAACCCGCCTTCTCTCAGGAGACGCGCGCCCGCCGCGTCGGGCAAACGCCCGCTACTCCAACGCCGCAGACCGCTCCAACAACGCAAGCCCCGACACCAAACGCCAAATCGACAACGACCAACGCGCCCGTCGCTCCCGGCAAAGAGATTCTTGAAGAGGTTGGCGAAGGCGATGTCGTGAGAGTCAACACGGCTCTGGTGACTGTGCCCGTAAGCGTGTTGGACCGCAACGGGAGATATATCCCGGACCTCGGCAAAGAAGATTTCCGTCTCTACGAAAACGGAGTCGAGCAGGAGATCGCCTACTTCGCCACAGTCGAAAAACCTTTCACGGTCGTCCTCATGCTCGACACCAGCAGCTCCGTCTGGTCAAAGCTCAAACAGATCAAAGAGGCGGCCATCAAATTCGTGGACCAGCTACGCCCTGATGATCGCGTGATGGTCATCACCTTCGCTCACGGCACAACGGTTCTTTCCGAGCCGACCACAGACAGGCAAAAGTTGCGCGAAGGGATTAACCACGTGGGCAAGGGCTTGAGCACGCATCTCTAAGACGCCGTTGACTCGGTAATGAAGAAACGCATCAATCAGATCAGTGGACGCAAAGCCATCGTGCTCTTCACGGACGGCGTTGATTCCACCAGCAGCCGCGCGACCTACGAGAGCAACATCCACGATGCGGAAGAACTAGATGCGATTATCTACTCCGTGCAGTACGACACCTATGATGGCCCGGCAGGTACGGGAGCGCCCACGCCTCCGCCTTCAACGCCCCCGACGCGTTTGCCTTCCATCTTCAGAAGATTTCCAATTCCGATTCCGATTCAGCTTCCGGGCACAGGCGGAGGAGGAAGCGGCACTAACACAGGCTCTACACGCGGAGACTATGCGCTGGCGGGCCAGTACCTGCGCGAGCTTGCCCTGAAAACAGGCGGGCGCGTCTATCAGGCGGACAAGAATCTCATCAACCTGCAACTAGCCTTCAACAACATCGCGGAAGAGTTGCGCAGGCAGTACAGTCTAGGCTACTACCCGAACCGGCAGGCCAAATCGGAAGAGCGCAGGCGCATACGTGTCAGCGTCGAGCGTGCAAACCTCGCCGTGCGCGCCCGCGACAGCTACATCTACAAACCCGCGCCAAACGTTAATGCTCCAAACACCGTCACCGCGCAGGACAAAGAACAGAAACAGCAGTCTCCATCGTCTCCACCAGTGCTTCAAAAGAAACCTTTCGTCGCTGATGCTGCGCTGACTCATTAGTTGCGATTTTTGAAAGACTTATTATTCGTTCCCTTGTAAGCTGCGCCGTTCAGCAAGGCGTTCGTCGCTGTTCAAACGCAATAAGCTGACTGTGGTTCGCCCTTCGGGAGTTAAGCCTGTAATCCGCTCTCCAAGAAAAGCGAAGTGCTCTGCCCACACTTGTCTGCGAGGATTGAACAGGAGGCTGAAGTTCTGCGTTTCCGGATCAAAGGAACCAAGGTCGCTGCCCTTATGACGATTGCAACGCCAACACGTCAACGCCAGATTCTCTGCTTCAGTCTCGCCGCCGTGCTTCTCGGCTACTATGTGATCTATTTCATGCGGGAAAAAGCAACGCCTGCCGGAAGCAGACAATACTCGCAACGGGAATCTGCGCGTTCCATTATCAGGCGGCGCAACGCTGTTGGAATGTGTGTGATGCTCAACGCTCAGCCGCCAGATAGTGAAGATTCCCGGCTTTAATCATAATCATCAGGTGTTCGAGCCGCTCATATTCATCCAATTCCGCTCTCTCCATCGTCGTGATTTCATCTGCGGCCTCACGCGCAAGGAGTGATTGCAAACGCTCTGCCATTTCAGGAGTCGGCCCGAAGGCTGCAATCTCTTCGGCGGAAGGATTGCTGGCAAGAAAGTCCAGGATGTAGCGATAAATATGGACCGGCAGCGTTTGATTTTGGAGACTTTGCGACAGCAATTCAGGCAAACGATCACCGGCTTGAGCAATTAGCTCGGAGAGTTCATCAGGCACTTCGATTGTAATAGTGGTCATAACCGTAATCTCCTTGACCGTCTTTCAACTATTCTACCCGTTGCAGCAATATCCTCAAACAACCTTGACGTAATGAATTGATTTTAAGACTTTGCTCGCAGCCGTTAAAAACTATCTGCCAGAGGGTGAGCGCTCTTGTCATTTCTTACAAGTTTTACTCCCTATTCGGTCTCGCGGCTTGTTGTTTCAGTGCTCTCGTAATAAGCTTTAAGCCAATCAGTAACAATTCAAACAATCAGGAGGAGCAGGAATGTCAGAGCAGATTAATCGCGAGCAGACTGAAATCACAGAGCCGTCTTCATCAGGTCTTCTTTTATCGGTCGAGCCTTTGGATGGCGTTGAGTCTTCAAAAACTCTGAAGCTGTCGGCGGATGACAGTGATAAGTCTGATGCGTCAGAGGATACCTTGACGGACGCAGATGGAACGGACGAGTCGGAGGCGGCAGATGGCGCGGACGGTGACGGCACGGACGGTACAGACGGCGACGGCACGGATGGCGGAGGCTCAGACTCGGACGGTACGGACTCAACTGTTGAAGCAGACGGCAAGGACGCCTAGTTGATTGACGCGCCAGTTCACAGGGATGGTCTTCAATCACCTAGAGAAAATTTTAGAGCCATGCTCTCAGGATGAGTTCATCAACTCTGTTTGGGGAAAGAGCTACAGGCATGTCAGGGGCCGGGCGGGTAAGTTCTCAGAGCTGCTGCCGTGGGATCAACTGAATAAGATTCTGCGGCAGCATCGTCTGGACTTCCCGCGCCTGCGCCTGACGCGCGACGGAAAGAGCCTTCCAGCTTCAGACTACCTGCGCCACACGACGCCTGCGCGGCGCAAAGTTTCAATCCCGCATCTCAAACATGCACAGCTCACGGAACAACTGCGCGCGGGCGCAACGCTCGTCCTGGATGCCGTTGACGAACTCTACGAGCCGCTCACGGATTTGGCGGAAAGTTTAGAACTCTTCTTTCACGAGCACATTCAGATTAACTGCTATGCGGGCTGGCGCACTTCGCGCGGCTTCGATCTTCACTGGGACGACCACGACGTTTTCATTCTTCAGGTGACGGGGCGCAAGCGTTGGAGCGTGTACGGCATGACGCGCCCCTTTCCGCTCTCTCAGGACGCAGAGCAGGCGCAGAAGCCAGAGCATGAGCCGCTCTGGGAAGGCACGCTTGAAGACGGCGACCTGCTCTACATCCCGCGCGGCTGGTGGCACGTGGCTTTTCCTCTCGACGAGCCGACGCTGCACCTCACGGTCGGCGTGCATAATCGCACGGGCCTTGACCTGCTGCGCTGGGTTTCTGACAAAATGCGCGCGAGCGAAATATTCAGAAAAGATTTGCCGCGCTTCACCTCAGACGCTGAGCGCGCGGCGCACGTCTCCGAGTTACGCAGAGAGTTTTTGGACCAATGGGACGATGCGGAACTTCTCAAACGATTCTTTGACGAGCAGGACGCAGTGGCGGAAGCACGCGCGTGTTTAAGTTTGCCGTGGAGCGCGGCATCCGAAGTTCTTCCTTCTTCCAATCAAACTTTAGTTCGTTGGCTTGCGCCCAGACCGCTTGAGTTCAAGACGGAAAACGGCGTCGTAGAATTTTCGTGTCAGAAGAAGCGTTGGCGATTCTCGGCGGATGCGCTGCTGGTCCTGCGCCCGCTTGCAGAGAGGCGCGTCTGCTCCGTCGCGTTGCTATGCGAAGCGGCGAGAGGCAAAATCGAAGAGCAGACTGTGAGAGCGTTTCTGTGTGAGCTGATTCTTCACGGCCTGCTCGCAGTAGTTTCCGGGTAACTGTCTTCAAGGATGATCCAAAAAATTTTCTATTGTTCCGCAGTGTCTCTTGAGGCAGGTGAGCAATCCATTGGCACAGCCTCGACAGGTGAGGTGTGGCTGCTGCTCGAATACGCGCAGGCGTGGGGCGCTAGAGCTTTTCAGGAGAGCAACCTGTCAAGACCCGTCAAGACTCACTTGAATCGGATGCTCAAAACGATTCCTCGCTCGCGTCTCCTGCTCATCAAACAGGACCGCCAGCCGCAGGACCAACTCACGCTCTTCATCGTACGCAGTCTTGAAAGCGACACTTCAATTACAAAATTCAAGCTGGAAAATTATGAGCAACTGTTAAGCCTGACAGTTGAGCAAATCGCAGCAGGGAGCTACGGGGCAGGCGCGGAAACCTTGTCTGATTCTCTGTATCTCGTCTGCACACATGGCAAGCGCGACAAGTGTTGCGCGAAGTTTGGCTATGCGCTCTACAAATCTTTGAGAGCGGTGGCGGGCACGCGCGTCTGGCAATCGTCTCACGTCGGCGGCGACCGCTTCGCTGCGAATCTCATCTGCTTTCCGCACGGACTCTTTTACGCGCACGTGACGGAAGAGTCTGGACCACAACTTGTCAACGAATATGAGGAGGGCAGATTGTCTTTAGATAATTACCGGGGGCGCGCGTGCTACCCGTCTCCGATACAGGCCGCAGAATTTTTTGTGCGCTCGCAGTCGGGCTTGATGGGCGTGGGCGACCTGCGTTTCTTAGACTATCACTCGATCAGAGAGAGAAACTGGCGCGTACGCTTTGTCGCGCCCCTTAACGGCACGGTTCACGAAGTCTATCTCACCAGCCGTCTCTCAGAATTTCAAAATCTGCTCACCTGCCAGGCGACAGAAGAGAAGAGAGTCGTTCAATATTCCTTCAACGATTACCGCGTGACAGGCGGCAATTCGTCGCTCTGATAAAGCGTATTCAAAAAATAATCACACTCAACTCTCTGCGCCAACTCTGCGTATCCTCTGCGCCTCTGCGGTGAAGCATCATCTTCCTTCTCACTCAATTTCAAATTGACCTGTTACTGAGCGCTGCCATCGCTTGCGCGTCCGGCTAAGACAATTTATTGTTGTCACCTATGCAGCAAACTTCACTCTGTACAACGTGCGGCGCAGAAGTCCCGGGCGAGGCCAGATTCTGTAGAAACTGCGGCCAACGCTCAAGCCATCTCAACCCGGAGAGCGTGACGGAGGGGACGACGCGCCTGCTGGAAACGCCTGAGCGACCGTCTCCCTTTAATCAGCATGTCTATGAGCATCCGGGCCATCTCGCGCACGGGACGAGCCGCATTCATCCGCAGGCTAATCCGACCAGTAGCCTTGAAAACAATCGTAAGCCCGGCGGCAACTGGATGATGCTTGGTGTAATTGTCGTTGCGACATTTGCGCTCATCTTAACGGGTCTGCTCATCGCGCTGCGGGATCGCTCGGCGGCAAAAGCGACGCCGCCTGTCGTGACAAGGCCGGGCGTGCCGCCGATTCACCCTCCGCC
>JBAWGU010000631.1:0-5628 GCA_049593215.1 Pyrinomonadaceae bacterium | reverse complement strand
GCTCTGGTTAATGGTCACGTCCTTTAAGATGGGACGCGAGCGTTTAAGTTTTCAAGAACCGGAGCAAAGCATTTCTGAAGAAAGCTTTACTCGTCATCCCCGCGACGACCTCTGCGGCGTCTGGCAGGTCTTCTGGTCCTCTTCGGCGAGCAGTTTGGACAAGGATCGACTGCGCCTGAAGTATCTGCGGCTGGCGGCGTTGCGCCCGTCGGGACAATCCAGAGCTGGACTGTCAGTTCGGAGCGGCAACCACCGTCTATCGTCATGATGCGTCCGGCATCAATGCCGCGCGTGTTGACCAGATAGTTCTTGGCACGATCTGCGCGCGCTTGAGCTTCACCGTTGCAAGAACCGTAAACGATGATGTAGCCCTGCGAGCCAGGATCGTTCTGCAACTGAATCGCGTAGTTGTCGAGACGTGCTTTCTCATCGTTGAACTTGATGTCGCCGTACTCGTCAAACTTACGCGGCACAGCCACGCCCCCGACAGTTGTCGAGCAAGATGCGGTCCTTGAGCAAGCAGGATTGAGTCCGCCAAGCTCAACAGTAGCCGTGACGGTCTGTCCTCCAAGCCCGGTCGTATCAACTGTGATAGAGCTTGTGCCCTGACCACTGGTGATTGTGCCAGCCGAGACTGACCAATTGTAAGTCAGTGACGCGCTCGGATTGCCGCCGGTGGTATTCGCTGTAACCGTAATCGGCGTGCCTTCCTGAACCGTGTCGGGACAAGTGACGTTGAGAGTCGGGCACAGGCGAGCTTGTCGCTCTGCTTCTGTCAGACAGTCGGTACACTGTGTCACAGTCACAGTTGTTGAAGTGAAAGCGACACAGCCGCAGCCATCATCAACTTCTACTGTTGCCGTATAAGTACCCGGCGTCACGCCTGACAAGTCCCAGGTCACGTTTGGACCATCGCCCGAAATCTTGCCGCCCTGCGCTGACCATGTGTAGAGCAAAGTGTCTCCATCAGGATCAGTCGCATTAGCTGTCAACTGGACCGATGAATTAGCGCTTGGCGTACAGGTGTCCGAAGTTGCGCCTTCCGGACACGGCATTGTAACTGACGCGCTCGATGAAGAGAGCGTCACGACCGGCGGCTGGTTCGGAAGGATTGACGGCGCACGCGCGTTGCGATGGCCGATCCAGAACTGGCCCATGAAACCGTCAGGGTCATCCGAAGGCGTAAACCCGATTGGCAACCCACCACGCGTCGCAGGGCGAGTGGTTCCCGGAACAATAACTATACCTCGACCCGGAACAAAGACGCCGCTGATCTGGTTGATCTGTGTATTGAAGGTTGCCCCGTTAATGTGTTCCACATCCTGAGAATTGAAGTGACGGCGATAAGCCATAGCAAATCCCCACCACCGTCGCGGATAAATCTTAACACCCGCCAACCCTTCAACAGGATTGTTCTCAAAAGCATTAGGCGTGCGGCCACCTACATACTGAACCGACTTCAACTCAAGCACTGGTTGAAAATGCTTGTTGACCGGAATATCAACAGCGATACCGGCAAGAAATTCATCAGGCCGATCAAGAAGCGTGAAGTCCCCGTTCGGGAATTTACCACGCGGGCTGCTGTTAAGGATGTAGCCGCCGTTGACAGAGATGTTGACCGAGCGAGAGAGGCGAGCATCAAGAAATCCGATGATTCCGAAGTCGCCAATGCTGCCACCCGGGCTGGCCCCGCGCTGCAATTCGTTGAAGCCGCTCGCATCGTCAGCTTTATCCGGATACCAGCGATAGAAAGGCATGATACCGACGCCGAGCGGATTGTTCGGCGATGTCAGACGCCACTTCGCGCCAACGACAAAATTGCCGAATGCAGATTCGCCATACGGCCTGCCGAGAAACGGCGCATCAGGCAAGTAGCTTGGCGCAAGCGTGAAAGTGGTCGGCACCGTGATCACGTTAAGCGGGTTTGGCGAACCCGGCGGACGGCAGTTTCCACTCAGCGCAGTACAGGGCATATCAGCCGTAGCCAGGACAATACCGGGCAGGATGCCGCCGAACACTGAACCGATACCGGGGAAGTTATCCGCCCCGTTGAAAAAGTTTCGTCCGAAGAAACCGGCGTTACCGTTCGTAGCAGTTGCCCCTAGCGTCGCAGTAAATCCGGGGAAGCCGAAGAGGCCGCCAATTACGCCCGGCCCTTGCTGGAACGTGCCTGCCGAACCGCCGACAAACGGAAACGGCACAAACGGCTGGTTAAAGGCAGGACGGAAAATCGCTCCGGACCCGGCCAAACCGCCATTCGGCGCAAGGACGATGGCGGGTGCGCTGCCTAGCAAAGTCGCAGAAAAGTACTGCGACACGTTAGGCAGATATGCGCCCGAAAGGTTTCTCAGACTGTTGACGTGGATGCCCCTGTAGCCATTAGTACTGAAGAACAACTCAAGGTGATCGTTCAGACCAATGTTAAAGCTGAGCGGCGTCTCGACAATATCAACATTGCCCGGATCACGGTCGTAGTTGCTGTAGGCCACGCTGAAAGTGAATTCACCGCGACGAAGCGTCTGACCGTCATAAATAGTGAAAAGTCCTGTCGGTCCACTGACGGGACCGCCTGTGCCTACAGCCGGAGAAAGATTTCTTGGATCAGTTTCCGGCCTTAATGTTTGAGCTGATGCTGCGGCACACAGCGCCAACGTGGCGAGCGCAGCAATCAGCGCTCTTCTCGCGAGTCTCATCGCATTCCTCCTGCGAAATGAGTATAAAAAAAGTTTTGCGGATTGTGCGACCGTGCCCCAAAGCTTAAGTGCTTGACGAGGGCGCGGACGCTCCAATTACAAGTGTACAACGACAAAGTGAAAAAGAACTGCTACCGCCCTCGACCTGTAACGACTTGTAGAAGGTGCGGAGCAACGAAAGGAGTTGAGCGCATCCGATTCGGCGCTCGCTCGGGTATTAAAGCTTTACCTCTTTTACCCCTCCCGATTGATTCGTTTGTCTTTCAGTGTGAACCGTACCGTTATCTATATACGAAACAGTTGCGCCACTGTCAACATCTGAGTATGCCTGCGTCCACACCACAAAGTAGACCAAGAGCATCGAACTTCAGCATACTGAATCCCGCCAGACCATACTCTACATCGGCGCGGAAATCAAGACTTTTTCACGACTTAGCGTGAAATGAAAATATGTTTTTTCCGTCACGCATAGATGCCACGCATACGTGTATCGTAGGCCACGCGGTCAATCGCAAGCATGTAAGCAGCCGTGCGCGTGTCAACGCTATGAGCGTCTGCATAGCGGCACAGGTCGCTGAAGCTCGCCACCATCGTGTCGCGCAAGCGTTCGTTGACGACATCCTCGCGCCAGAAATAACCCATCCGGTCCTGCACCCACTCGAAATATGAAACGGTCACGCCGCCAGCGTTCGCCAGAATGTCCGGGATGACGAAAATCCCTTTATTATGAAGAATCTCGTCGGCGGCGGCGGTGGTCGGGCCGTTCGCGCCTTCCGCCAGCACTTTGCAACGGATGCGGTCTGCATTATCCGATCTGATCTGATTCTCCGTTGCGGCAGGCATCAGCACGTCGCATTCGAGTTCGAGCAGGTCTTCATTGCTGACGCGCTCGACGCCCGGAAACTCGTCAAAGGAGCGCGTCCGTTGAAGATGGCCCAGTGCTTCCGAAATGTCTATGCCGTTCGGATTGTAGATGCCGCCGTGGACGTCCGAGATAGCGACAACTTTATATCCGGCTTCGTGCAGCAGGCGCGCGCCGATGCCGCCGACATTGCCTGAGCCTTGCACGACCACGCGCGTTTGAGGCGGCGTCATCTTGAAACGCTTGATGGCCTCGTTGATAACGAAGAGCAGGCCGCGCCCTGTGGCCTCGCGTCTGCCGGAAGAGCCGCCGAGGTCTATGGGCTTGCCCGTGACGACGGCTGTGACGGTATGGCGCGCGTGCATCGAGTAGGTGTCCATGATCCACGCCATCGTCTGCTCGTTAGTGTTCATGTCGGGCGCAGGCACGTCCTTTTCAGGTCCAATAAAGTCGAGCAGCTCTGAAGCGTAGCGGCGCGTCATGCGCTCAAGCTCGCCCAGTGACATCTGCGACGGGTCACAGATGATGCCGCCCTTCGCGCCGCCAAATGGGACATTGACGACAGCGCACTTCCACGTCATCCACGCCGCCAGCGCGCGCACCTCATCAATATTCACGTCAGGCGAGTAGCGTATTCCGCCTTTGGCAGGGCCACGCGCAAAGTTGTGCTGCACGCGATAGCCTTCAAAGACCTGTATGCGCCCCGAGTCCATGCGCGTCGGGATGTAAACCTTCAACTCACGATTCGGCACTCTCATCACCGCGTAAAGGTCCGGGTCCAAGTCAAGCAACTGCGCCGCCCTATCAAAACGCGACATCATAGACTCGAACGGATTATCTTCTTTGATCTGCCGAATATCATCTACCATTGCAGTAGCCATAATTAATCTCCAGAAGCCAGAAGTCAGGAGTCAGGAGTCAGAAGAATAAGCGAACGCGCCATGCTTTATTCTGGATTCTGACTCCTGACTTCTGACTCCCTGTTTTTAAGTATCTCGTTCATCGCGCCCGTGCGATAGCCGTGAAGGTCGAGTGTGACGTAGCGAAAGCCGAGCGCGCGAAATTCCTGAGCGAGTCTGTCAACCACTTCACGGCTCAGAGCGCGGTCTAATTCAAGGGGCGCAATCTCAAGGCGCACAAGGTCGTCGTGATGGCGCACGCGAAACTCTCTGAAGCCCATAGAGCGCATTATCTCTTCGCCGCGATCAACGGTGGCGAGCCGTTCGATGGTAACAGTTGTGCCGTAGGCGATGCGCGAAGAGAGACAGGGACTCGCGGGCTTGTCCCACGTTGGCAGCCCCGCGCGGCGGCTCAACTCGCGCACCTCACGTTTGCTCATTCCGATTTCGATGAGAGGACTACGCACGCCGTGCTCACTTGCGGCGGCGCGTCCCGGGCGATAGTCGCTGATGTCGTCCATCGTCGAGCCGTCAACGACGAAAGCAAAGCCGCGCTCCTCAGCGAGCGGCGCGAGTTTCCCGTACAACTCCGTCTTGCAAAAGTAGCAACGATTGGGAGCGTTCGCCTGATAGCGCGTGTCTTCAAGCTCTGCGGTCTGAATTGTCTCTTGATGAAATTTGAACTCTCCGGCCAGCCGCCGAATCTCTTCGCGCTGATTTCCGGCGAGGCTCGCAGAATCTCCGGTGACGCAGAGTGCGCGCTCGCCAAGCTCAGCCGTCGCTACGTGTGCGACGTAAGTTGAATCAACACCGCCTGAGAATGCGACGATGACGGAACCCATCTCACGAAGCAGCCCGCGCAAGTTCTCTTCTTTAGCTTCCGCTTCCGCAGAGACTGCGACGCGCTCTTCCATCTGGCTCAACGCTTCCGCCTGTTCTTCGCTGACACCTATGCTCAACTGCTTCAACTCCGGAGCAAGGCGCGGCCCTTGCGGCTCACATCCTGCTCGAAAAAATCTTTCAGCTACCAATGGAATTTCTTACGTGGAGCGCATGTTATCTCATGCGTCCTCACTTGTGCAACTTTTGATGAAATGATGAATTGAGAACTGTCCGTTGTCCGTAGTCCGTGGTCCGTTGTATTGAGTGTGATTGTCATTGAAAGCTTGTCTTG
>JBAWGU010000630.1:0-3876 GCA_049593215.1 Pyrinomonadaceae bacterium | reverse complement strand
GTCAACAACAGTTAAGCGTCAACGGCACGGTGGTGACGAAGGGCGAGTGGATTACTGTCGATGGTTCATCGGGTCGCGTCTTTCTCGGTCAAGTGCCGACGGTGCAGCCTACGCTGGGAGATGATTTCAGGGAGTTGATGGGATGGGCTGACGAGTTCAGGCGTTTGCGTGTGAGAGCTAATGCAGACACGCCGAACGATGCGAAGGTGGCGCGCGATTTCGGCGCGGAAGGCATCGGCCTCTGTCGCACGGAGCATATGTTCTTTGGCGATGAGCGGCTGGCGGCGATGCGCTTGATGATTCTCTCGGACGGTGTTGGCGCGCGTGAGAAGGCGCTTGAAAGACTCTTGCCGCTTCAACGCAAAGACTTCGTTGGAATCTTTCATGCGATGGCGGGATTGCCCGTCACGATTCGCCTGCTCGACCCTCCGCTTCACGAGTTTCTGCCGAGACTGGAAGAGTTGCTCAGCGAGTTAAGCGAGTTGAAGATGTCGCTTCAGCAAGCCAAAACGATCAGCGAGATGGATCACCTGCTTGATCAAATTGATGAGAAGCGAAAGCTGCTTCATCAGGTCGAGCGCATACACGAGAACAACCCTATGCTCGGCCATCGCGGTTGCCGTCTAGGGCTGGTCTATCCTGAAGTGACGCGGATGCAGGCGCGCGCAATCTTCGAGGCGGCCTGTCAGGTGCAGGGCGAGGGAATTGTCGTCAAGCCTGAGATTATGGTCCCGCTTGTCTCAACTGCGGAAGAGCTTCGTCATCAATCGAATCTTATCAAAGAGGTTGCGGAGCAGGTGATGGGCGAGCACGGAATGACGATTGATTACACAGTCGGCACGATGATTGAGCTGCCGCGCGCAGCTTTGACCGCAGACAAGATTGCCGAATACGCAGACTTCTTCTCGTTCGGCACAAACGACCTGACGCAGACGACATACGGCTTGAGCCGCGACGATTCGGGCCGCTTCCTCTCCTACTATGTCGAACACAAGATTATGCCCGACGATCCTTTTCAGGTGCTCGACCCGGAAGGCGTGGGCCAGCTTGTGCAGATTGGGACGGAGCGCGGGCGCAGCGTTAAGCCTGATCTCAAAGTCGGCATCTGCGGCGAACACGGCGGCGAGCCGCGCTCGATTGCTTTCTGCCACGAGACTGGACTCGACTACGTTAGCTGCTCGCCGTTTCGCGTGCCCGTCGCGCGCCTCGCTGCGGCGCAAGCTTCACTCAACGAGGACGGACAGGCTGCGACTGCCGATAAATGAAGAACTGTACTTTGTCCGTTGCCAGTGGTCCGTTGTTTTTGCTTTTACAACTGGCAACTGGCAACGGACAACGGACTGCTTTTCATTCATCATTCCGCATTCATCGTCCACATTTATATGCGCGAGCGTGCGATTGAAAAATATCACGACCTGCTGGCGAGAGACGGGAATCTCACGCCGGAGCTTTTCGCTCACCTGAAAGAAGGGATGAGCGCCGGGCGTCTGCTTTACGGCGAGCGTCCGATTGGCGTCTCGTTGCGCCCGCACTTTCTCACGCGCGAGCAATACGACAAGCTCGCATCCGCTTCAAAAATTTTAGCGGGAGCTTTTGAAAAGGTTGCAGCCGCTCTACTGTCAGAGCCGTCTTTGATTGACGAGGTTGGATTGCTTGAGATGGAGCGACGCCTTGCGCTGGTCCATCCGGGTTTCTCTCGCGCGGGCGTGACAACGCGGCTCGATGCTTTCATTTCCGGTGAAGAAATAAAGTTCGTCGAGTATAACGCCGAAAATCCTTCGAGCCTCCCGGATCAAACGGGCTTGAATCAAATTCTTTTCGAGGTTCGCGCGCTGCAAACTTTTGCCGAGCGTTATCACCTGCGGCAATTCGATCCGGCGGCGAGTATGCTGCACGCTCTGCTTGCGACATACAGGGAGTGGGGCGGTCGGGCAGAGCCTCATATCGCCATCGTTGATTGGGACAACCTGCCGACGGAACACGAATTCATCCTGCTGCGAAACTATTTTGCGAGTCGCGGTTGCCCGACAATCATCTGCTCGCCCGAAGAGCTTGAGTATGACGGAAAGCGTCTGCATCGCGCAGACTTTCGCATTGACGTTGTTTACAAGCGCATCATCATTCACGAGCTTCTCTCTCGGTGCGATGAAAAGCATCCGCTCATCAAAGCCTACGTTGAGCGCAACGTCTGTTTAATCAATCCGTTTCCTTGCAAGCTGATGCACAAGAAGGCCGCGTTCGAGCTGCTGACGGATGAGGAGCGCGCAAGCTGGTTTACGGCGGAAGAGCTTGAAGTGATACGTCGCTGCGTGCCCTGGACCAGAAGAGTGAGAGAGAGACAGACGCTCTATCGCGGTGAGCGGATAGATTTGATTGAGCACGTTCGAAAGAATCGCGCTCTCTTCATCCTCAAACCTAACGACGATTACGGCGGCCACGGAGTTTTCCTGGGACATCAGGCAAGCGAGTCTGAATGGGAGGACCACTTATCAACCGCGCTCGAAGCGGATTTCATCGTGCAGGAGATTGTCGAGCTGCGCACGGAAGAGTTTCCAATCTTCAACGACCGCGAGTGGAGCATTCAACCGATGTTCGTTGACACGAACCCCTTCATCTTTCGCGGCGAGGTCGAAGGCGCGCTGGTCCGCCTCTCAGAGTCTCCTATCGTCAACGTCACCTCCGGCGGCGGCGAGACGGGATTCTTCGTGATTGAAGGCGAAGTGGAAAAGCAAGGATGAAGGATGAAGGCGGAAGGATGAAAGATAGCCAGCCATCTCAAATCTGAGATTTCAGATTTTGAATGCCCTTGTCCTTCCACTTGCTTTTTAAAATCCCTTAGCTATCATCAACGTAGTGGCGAAAAAAGTTCTGCTCTTAAATTTTCTCTTCCTGTTCACATTTCTGCTCGCGTCCTGCACTTCAACTACAGCGACGCATGGCGAGCAAGGGCCGCGCGCTTCAACCGAAGCTCAACAGAAAAATTCAACTGATAAAAACGGAAAGAGCAGCGAAGCTTTCGCGCCGCCCTCTCGTCTGGCTGAGCTGGAAGATGCGGAGATTGACGAAAGCAGCGGCATCGTTGCCTCGCGCCGCAACCCTGACCTTTTTTGGACCCACAACGATTCGGGCGATGGACCTTTCATCTACGCCTTTGACCGTCGGGGTAGGAATCGCGGCGTCTGGCGCGTCGGCGGAGCCGAAGCTTACGACTGGGAAGACATCGCCGCAGGCCCCGGCCCGCAGAAAGGCCAGAGCTATCTCTATCTAGGCGACATCGGCGACAACGGCCTCAAACGCGAACAGATTATCGTCTATCGCGTCACAGAACCTTTGATTGCATCAACAGATGCTGCGAACACGAAAAAGAGTCCGCACCTGACTGAGACTTCGGAAGCGATTCGTCTGAAATACCCTGACGGCAAGCACGACGCGGAGGCTCTACTCGTTCATCCAACCACAGGCGACCTCTACGTGATTACAAAAGGCACAGCCACCAACTCCGGCATCTACAAAGCGACAGCGCCGCTCTCAAGCACAAACATCACAACGCTCACGCGCGTCGCGCAGGTGCGAACGCCTTCTGTCTTCGGCGGCCTCATCACAGGCGCAGACATTTCGCCCGACGGACGCCACGTCGCCCTCTGCGATTACATCAACGGTTATGAGATAGCTTTGCCCGACGCGTCGAAATCGTTTGACGAGATTTGGAAGCAGTCCATCAAAACCATAGAGCTTGGGCCGCGCCAGCAGGGAGAATCAATCTGCTATCGTCTGGACAACAACGCCGTGTTCGCTACCAGCGAAAAACTTCCGACGCCGCTTATTGAAGTTGTGCGGCTCAAGAAGTGAGACGGGTCAGAACCGCCTGCGGTAGCG
>JBAWGU010000629.1:0-10542 GCA_049593215.1 Pyrinomonadaceae bacterium | reverse complement strand
GTCGAATGCTATATCATGGAGCGCGTCGTAGCGACCTGATGAGCCGCCGTGCCCCGCGCCCATGTTGACCTTAAGCAACAGCACGTTGTTGTCCGTCTTCATTGCGCGAAGCTTGGCGACAAACTTCGTGCCTTCCCAGTAGGGAACCTGACTGTCGTTGAGCGAGACTTTAACGAGCATCGCCGGATAAGCTTTGGCTCCGATGTTGTCGTAAGGCGAGTAGGATTTTATATACTCGTAAGCCTTCTTCTCGTTCGGATTGCCCCACTCAAGATATTCGCTCGTCGTCAGAGGCAAGCTCGCATCGAGCATCGTATTGATGACATCAACGAAGGGAACTTGCGCGACGACAGCTTTGAACAGATCGGGCCTCATGTTCACAACTGCGCCCATCAAGAGACCGCCCGCGCTGCCGCCCTGTATCACCAGACGGTCGCTCGAAGTGTATTTCTGTTTGATGAGATACTCTGCGGAGTTGATGAAGTCCGTAAAAGTATTCTTCTTGAACATCATGCGGCCCTGCTCGCGCCAGACTTCGCCCATCTCGCCGCCGCCGCGTATGTGCGCGATAGCATAGACCACGCCCCTGTCCAACAAACTCAGACGATTGGAATTGAAGCCGGGCCACGTCGGCGAGCCGTAAGAACCGTAAGCGTAAAGCAGCATAGGATTCTTGCCGTCCAGCTTGGTCCCTTTTCGATAGACGAGAGAGATGGGAATCTTCGTCCCGTCTGTAGCCGGAGCATAGACGCGCTCTGAAGTATAGTTGGCTGAGTCGAATCCGCCGGGCACTTCCGTTCGCTTCAGTAACGTGCTCTGGCGCGCGTCCATGTCGTAGTCGTAGATGGACGAAGGCGTGACCAGTGATTGATAACGATAGCGAAACACGTTCGTGTTGAATTCCGGGTTGTTATCTCCAAAGACGGAATAAACAGGGTCCGGCATCTCAATCGTGTGCGCCTTGTTGTTACGCAGGTCAACGATGCGCAGCTTTTGCGAGCCGCCCTCAAACTCAGAGAGGATGAGGTGATTGGCGAAGAGGTCGAAATCGTCCAGCTTGACATCTTTTCGATGCGGGAGAATCTCTTTCCAATTCTTCTTCTGCGGATTGCCGACAGGCGTGGTCATCAGGTGATAGTTCTTCGCGCCCTGATTCGTTCTTATGTAGAAGAGGTCGCCGCGATGGTCCACGTAGTACATGTGGTCAGACTCGCGCGGCAGGAAAACTTTCAAATCAGACGTTGGATTGTTCGCCGGAAGGTAGCGGTATTCCGTCGTCGTCTTGCTGCCCGATTCGACGAAGATGTAAGCCTTGTCTTTGGAGCGAAACGCGCTGATGTCGTAAAGCTCATCCTTCTCGTCGTAGATGAGGTCGCTCTTGTCGCTGCCAAGCGCGTGACGCCAGAACTTGTCAGAGCGTTTGGTGACCTGATCCTCCGTGACGTAGAAGAGAGTTTTATTGTCCGTCGCCCACATCACCGTATCAACACGTTCGGCGCGGTCGGGGAGCAGTTGGCCCGTGCGCAGGTCTTTGACGGAGAGCGTGTATTGCCTGTAGCCGGTTGTGTCTGTCGTATAGGCCAGCAGGTTTCCATCGTCGCTGACCCTGTATGATCCGATGGCTAGAAACTTGAGACCCTTCGCCATCTCGTTGAGGTCAAGCGTAATCTCTTCGGCGGCTTCGAGGCTGCCGCGCTTGCGCGCATAGATGGGATACTGCTTGCCCTCTTCCGTGCGCGAATAATAGTAGTAATCGCCGAGACGATAAGGCACGTTGGTGTCAGTCTGCTTGATGTGGCTGAGCATCTCATCGTAGAGCTTCTTCTGAAACTCTTCCGTAGGCTTCATCAACGCGTCTGTGTAAGCGTTTTCGGCTTCGAGATACTTGATGACTTCGGGATTGGTCTTTTCACGAAACCAGAAATAGTTGTCCGCGCGTTTGTCGCCGTTGGTGACATCTTCTTTCGGAATCTTTTTAGCGACAGGCGGCTTGACCGTATCTCCGTTGGTTTGGGCCATGATGAGAGAGAAAGAACAGGCGAAGACTGAAAGAGCTAAGAGCAGTTGAATGAAAAGGTGCAGGGGTTTCTTCATGATGCGATGCCTTCTTCCGTGATTCGGTTTGAGTCCGAGACGGCAACCGCGCTTTTTGTCTGTCAGACGACAAAGTTCGGAAGATTTAATGCGCGTCGGAGAGAACACGGACGCGCACGTCTTCGCGCGGGTTGCTGATACGTTCTGTGAATTTACTACAAGCGCACGGCTCGTTCAATCATGCACCGTTCAACCGCGCGGCGGCGTGCCCCAGCCAGAGCCGACATATTCCCCATCTTTAACAATACACGGAACAGTCGGGTCGCCGTCCGAATAGGCAAACATCTCCTTGCGCCGCGCTTTATCATTCTGCGCGTCGTATTCCGTGAAGGGAGCGCCCTGCGCATTGTAATAGTCGCGCGCCTGCTGGCAATAGGGACACCCCGGCTTCGTGTAAATCACCAACGCCATTTTCGCTTGAACCTCCGTGCCTATAGTTTACCAGCGAAGTGAGAAAAAGCAGTAGGCGACAAACAGGCTACCTCTGGGAGCGCAGGCATCTTGCCTGCCAAGCGTGCTGATAGCACGCTCACGCGAGTTTCGCTTTCACTCAATCCTGACACTAAAGCTTCTGACTTGTTCGCGCATTCGCGCTCATGGCAAGCAAGATGCCTGCGCTCCCGGGATGAGCCTTCTGTTCTCTAACTCCTGCTTTCATTTGCTATACTCGCGGCGTTGGCGAAGAGTTGCGCGAGCGGGGAACAGAGCATGACGGAGAGCGATCTGTTTGAGCCTTATGAGAAGTTGGTCGGGATAGATGTCCTCGGCCACAGCGTTCAGGTGCCTGAGAACAATCAACTGCTGCGCTGCTTTCAGTATCTTTCGATGAAGTCAATCTCTTATGGTGATTTTTGCTGGAACGGCGAATGCACAAATTGCCAGGTCTGGTATCACATGGCCGGACAGAATGAGGACGATGATAAGCCTGCGCTCGCGTGTCGCCTACGGGTCAGCGAAGGAATGGTGATAACTAAGGTGAGCCGCTTTGTCGAACTCGAAGGCATTAACAAGTAAAGAAAAGCTGTCCGTTGTCCGTAGCCAGTTGTCCGTTGTTTTGTGATAGCTAAGTTGAATGCTGAGGGTAAACCCCTCATCGCAACTCACACTCAAACAACGGACAACGGACCACTGACTACGGACAAAGAACAGTTCTTAGTTTCTACGCGCGCTGCGCCGGTCATGGCGGAAGTCGCGCACGTCGCCGCGACGGTCACGACGGTCACCGCGAAGGTCTCCGCGGTCACCGCGTATCTCTCGCGTATCGGACTTAACCTCTTTGCGGTCCGCTCTCAACTCCGCCTGCGAAGCGCCGTCACGTTTATCCTGACGCAGTTCGCGCACGTCTCCGTTGCGTTCTCTCACGTCAGAGCGAACCTCACGGCGATCCGAGCGAACCTCTTTCGTGTCCGCTTTAATCTCCTTGCGATCCGCGCGAAGCTCTTTGCGCTCCTGCGGGTCTATGTTGCCATTGTCGTCGCCGCCTGTCCTTTGGCACGGACGGTTTGCGTCATGCAGGTCGCCGCACAGGTCGCGCACATCCGAGCGGCGATCACGAACGTCCGAGCGCAAATCCTGACGATCCCCTCGCAACTCTTTCACGTCAGACTTTATCTCCTGCCGGTCTGCCTGTAGCTCTTCTTCAGACGCGCCCTCGCGCCGGTCCTGACGCAGTTCGCGCACGTCCCCGTTGCGCTCCTGAGAGTCCTGCCCGACCTCTTTGCGATCAGCGCGAATCTCTTTCGTGTCCTGCCTGATCTCTTTCCTGTCCTGTCGAATCTCGCCGTTTCCCGTCGCAGAGCTTTGCGCTGCCGCCGTGAACGTAAGAGCCGCAAGCATTGTTGAAAGAACCGCGCCTCGAAATAGTATCTTCTTCATCTTTCCTTTTCCTCCATCAAAAATCTTTTTTAGAACTCGCGGCGTTCTGCTGCCGTGAGCCATCGAGTTTTTTTCTGCCGCCGAAGACAATGGAGGAGAGACACACCACGCCACATCAATGCCGCTTTAGCTGATGGCATCAACTAGCTGTAAAGACTTCGCTTCCGGCGACCCTTTTCGCTGTTTTGTTAGACGTGTGCGCCGGGTGTTCGGACGAAATTTTTGAGGGAGAAAATAAATAACTGGAAAACGGCTCTCATTCTGCTTTCTTTTCAATCATAGCTTTGATTGAGTATCGGTCAGATTGCGCCGCGCTCGTGCAACGGCTTGCGACAGCCGTATGGAAAAGTGCGTAGTTGCGCACCTTCCAGAGCAGCGAATGCGTCTGGCATAAGAGTTGAAAAAGAAAATACGGGGCGCGGCGTTTCGAGAGCGCGCCTTCAGAGGTTTTGCAGATGACACTTGTTTTAACGATTCTCTTTGTCATAAACTTTTACGCGATAGACTCGCGCAGCTATCCGTCTCAAAGATTGAACGCTTCCACTTCGCAAACATGATTCTTCTCTCTTATCTAATCGCATTCGCCGTCGCCATGTTCATACACGAGCTGGGCCACCTTTTTGCGGCGTGGGCCAGCCGCGTGCCTGTCTCAGAACTCGGTCTGGGCTGGGGGCGCAAACTGTTCTCTTTCAAATTCGGCCATGTCGAATACAAGCTGCACGCGCTGCCCGTCGGCGCATACGTCCGGCTCGATATGCGCGAGCTTCAGACAAAGCCGCTCTCGCTACAGGTCTTTGTCCTGATGGCAGGCATCATTGTTAATCTGGTTGCGGCTTTCGCGGCGCAGGGGACAATCTTCGGATGGATGAATCTTCTGCTGGCGGTGACAAACCTGCTTCCCGTTTACCAGCAGGACGGATGGAAGTGCGGCATGGTCATGATGCGCGCCTTGATGAATCGCAAGAGCGCGCTCGCCGAATGGACTTTCACAATCGCGGGCGGCGCGCTCAGCCTCCTGCTCTTCGTGGCTCACCTTACATAATCGTTCAGGCGGTGTAGATGAAAGCTCTGCGCCCGCCGCTATAGGCGAAGAGCTTGGCTTTCACTATCAACTGACAGCTTCTATCAGACTACATCCCCCGCTGCCGATGTCGCAGATAAGGTCCAGCGGTCCCAATATCAGCATCAATTCGGGAGCCTTGGGCAAAAGCAGGAGCTTGCTGATTGAAGGAATCGGCGTGATGATGCTGGCGGCTGAATAGGCTGCATTATATCCGCTGTTGGCTTTAGAGAACTCGACTGCCGAGGCAATGCCGAGGCCAAGCTGAACTGCGCCGAACACGGCGACCGTGACCGGACCCACCACCTCCAGATACTTCGCCAGACTCTTATCCTTGCTTGCCACCACTGAGAGGACGTTAAGCCCGATGGTCATCAAACCCGTCCCCCAGAGCGACACGTAAAGGATGTCTGCCGTCGTCCGTTGGTTCGGTTGTTTCTCCAGCACCTCATACGGGACGGTGTAGCCCAAATTCGCAGTGGTCAGGAAGACGGCCATGCCGCTCCAAAAGGTGGACCAGTCCACCTCACCCGGACCTAAAGCATCAGTATCCGTTCCGAGGTCCACAAATGAGTAGAGAATGCCATTGAGTAATGACAGGATGCCAAGTACGACCGGCAACGCTGAAGCCTGCTCCGCACCGAAAGCGGTCTCAAGAGGCAACGACGACATCCCCAACCCCGTCCCCTGAATTTGCGGCCATGGAATCGGCTGGCCGGTGATGGTCTTGACTTGATCTGTAGTGAATGGCGGGCTGGCGTTTGCTCCGCCCCAGATCAGCTTGTAAAGGAGCGTCGTTGGGATTGCCATGATCAGGCAGAACAGATCCATCAGGGTGAGCGGATGTTTGCTTATCTCCTCGTACAACCATGAGATGACCGGAATGTGCAGCACATGAGTGAGAAGTTTTTGAAAATCGGCCACAGCATCGCCCGCCAGATTCAACAGCGCCATGATAATCTCTTCCACGAATTCGATTACCACCAACACAAAATCCTTTGCCATGACGAGAAAATCATTGATGGCTGTGTCGAAAAAGCCCTCCGTATTGTGTAGCCCTTGCAGCTTTGTTTGAAAAGCATCCTGCGCCTTTAGGTACTTACCTTTGGGAGCTTTGGGATTTTGATTATTCAAATCCAGATGCTTCATGACGAAACTGAGGAAGCCGTCGAAGGGATCACTGCCGAGTGCCAGCGCACCAGCGCCGCCCCCGTTCGGCATCACCGTGCCGCCCTGCCGAATGTAGCTCGCGGTCTTGCGATGCGCGTAGTTGGATTTCACTTGATTGGCACTGTAAGTACTCTTCACCCCATCGGGCTGTAAGGCATGACGGCCCACTTTCGGGTCAACGGGAATATGGCTGACCGAACCGTTAAAGGAGTTTGCGCCAAAGTTTGTTTGCGCCTGGCTGAAGGCACTCGATATCAAATCGTTGAGTTTGTCGAATTGCGCTTGTACAAGCTGTTGGACGTTATTCGGCGAGTCTGGCTTGAGGTCCGTGATGAGATTGCCGAACACCTGATTGATGTAGTGCTCGATGACGGTTTTCGTGTTCAGAATGTCGCCCCACGAAAAGAACTCTTTCAACCAATTAATCGCCTTTTCGATTTCAGCGCCGAGCCAGCGAAAGGCTGCGGCAACAGCATGGACCACATCGTCAATCGTCTTGATGAAGAAATGGATGACGGCGCTCCCCACTTCCGCCAGTGCCAGCGTCACCTTAATCACACCCTTTTTAACGTCCACCGCGATGTCTTCCACGGCAAGGATGCCTTTCCGTATGCCGTGCCAGATGTCCTCGCCGAAGTCGGCCAACTCGTGCCAGAAACTGTCCCAGCTTCCCGGTTCCTCAGTTGCGCCCTCGGTTGAGGGAGCGAGGGGTTGAACGTCAACGACTTTGGCCGACCACAGGGCGCGCACGGCTTCGTATGTCGGAGTGGAGACATTCGGCGAGACGCCGTTGGGCGTGCCGGGGTTGATCTTATTTTGAGATTTAACCTTGAACACGTTCTGGATCACGGTGGCGGCTGTCCCGCAGTTGGACTGATAGGACGACGACACCATCGGCTCGTTGACCTCTGTCGGCACGCTCTGCGTTCGCGCTTGAGCGTTCTGAAGCGTTGGACCATCAACGGCGGCGAGCCGGTTTTGTATGTTCTGCGGCGGGTACACTGCGTAGTCGCTGGCGAAACCGTCAGCATGGAAAGTCAACTGCGCCGTGTGCAGGTCCAGCGCAAGGGTGCTGAGCGCGACTTTGCCCATGAGGTTCGTGATGAAGGTGGTCGTGTGTTTAGAATCGAGATTGTATTGCACGCCGTTCATCCAGACCGAAACCGGCTCGGTCACGCTCACCGTCACAGGCACGTTCGGCTCAGGGTTGCCGCCGCTATCAAGGACAGTGATTTCCGTTACATACTGCGAGACGTAGTAAGGGTCATCCAGCACACCTGTGGGCTTGCGTATTTGCGCCGCGTTCCAGTTCAAGTTCACAGGGTCTTGCCAGAGGTGATTCAGAAAACTGTTGGCATCGAGGGTGAAGAATTCGTGTGTGGCATGTGTGCCCGGCCCGTTTGCCAGATAGAGACAATCGTCTCCGAGCGGGTGCCATGCCGTCCACGTCCATGGATTATTCGGGTCGTTGCTGAGTCCAGTCTGGCGTACAACCCAGAGCTTATCGTTTGCGTCGGTCGCGTAAATTCGCGCACGGCCACTGGCATCAATCAACGCGCCCGTTGATTTGACCGCCGCCAACGGTGACGAGATAACGGCCTGATTGCCCGTGAGCGGAATAAAACTCCCAATCCCATTATTCGACACGTCAACACTAATATTGAAGACCATGTAGATGTTGCCGCCGGTGTCCATTACGGCGCAATAAAATCCGGCGGGAGACTCAACCCACGGCAGGCGGATTACTTCCTTCAGATTCGCGGGCGCGTTGTTCCCGTTCGTCAACTGCGTCACCTGTATCATCAGGTTATTGTTTTGTTGACCGTAGTTGAGAGGGTTATCGGCATTGCCCCACTGCACGCACAGTCGCCCGCCAATGACCGCTGCCGTGAACCAGCCATCCCCCTCCTCCGGATTATTCTCGTTATCATTATTGGCATTAATCAGTAGCTTAGCGTTTTTGAGAATACCGCTCGCATTAAATGTTGCTGTGTTGTAGTACGACGAAGATGAAGGTTTGGTGATTACAAACATATTGCCGTCGCCGTTCGCTCCATAGACGACTAACGCGCCGGTGTCCAGTTGATTGGTCACGCCGAGGCCACTGCATCCAGCCGCACCCGTGTGCTTCCCAACGCTTAGCCACGTCCCATCAGCCGTCAAGCTCGCCTGATAGAGCGTGCCGCCCTCGACGTAGAACGCTTGCGGCCCCTCGTTATCTTGTCCGACCACGACTTCGGTGACGTTGCCCGTCGCCGTAAATCCACTCATGCCCGTCGGCATCATCTGCCTCTGCCAAGATGACCCGCGACCGGTCCATTTCCATGCAACGCCATTCTGGTCCACACTCCAAACGGTTCCGTCAATCGCCACAGAGATTTGTGGCGTTATATCGGCGGGCATGGCAGGCCAGAGGGTGACGGTTGCCGGTCTGAATGGCAGTGTCTCCCATTTCCCGCCATCGTAATGCACGGCCAGCAGCGACTGCCCGCTCCCTGTGAGTCCCCAGATGTTGTTAGCCGCGCCGACCGCGATCATCGAGAGACTCGGCGCTCCAGCCACTTGTTGCCACTGCTGGTTGACGTATTCATAGAGGTTACCCTGCTGTCCGATGGCCCAGACGCTACCGTCCGCTCCGACGCAGACCTGCGCGGGAGTTTCTCCCGGCCACTGCGTTGTCTGCCAACTTTCTCCCGACTGGTGCATGATCTGAGAGCCGTAGTCTTGCCCCGTTATCGCCCACAGATTCCCGGCGCTGCCAACGGGAGCCTGAGTTAAGTGAGGTGGACCTGCCACCGGCTGCCACTGGTCCTTGTTTGAATCGTACTGGTAGAGATTGCCACCGCCGTCAACGACCCACACTGCGCCATCAGTCCCGACCGAAACGGGCATGTACGTATTAGTTCTTTCATTCACCCCCAACGGGGTCGCGCCTCCCGGCAGTGAGACTTGCTGGCTCCAACGTCCCGTCTGGTTCTGCCAGAGTTGCTGATCCGTGCCGACCGCCCAGACCGTGTTGGAATCCGCCACGGCGATGGCGCAGGGATAGGCTCCCAGCCCGTAGCTGTTCCAGCCCGAATCGCTGAGCGGCTCTCGACAGACGTGGTACAACTCGCTGTTGCCCCGGCTGTTCTTGCTGATAACGAGCGCCTCGCTGTTCCCCTCATGGTTCAGGAGCACGGACAAAGGCGCAGCGCTCGTCGCATCAACCAGAATGTCATCGGTGTGTAGAAAGTCTTCAATCAACTGCGAATCAAAGGTCATGGTTCGCGTGTTCGTTGACGATGATGCGTTAGTCATAGTTAGATTCGTCTCCTCGTGCTGCTGTCTATGCAGAGCCTTCATCCATACTGCCATCCACCTTGAACGGTTGCCGCCTTACCAGGCACATCTGATAAATCGGTAAATAGTAAATGGTGAATGGACCAGAACCGTCCGTCCATTTACCATTCGCCATTTACGGCTCTTTAGTATTTCGGCACGCTTGGGTCAACTTCGTTTGACCATGCTGTGATGCCGCCTTTGAGGTTGGTGAGCTGGCCTGTGAAGCCTGCGCTGCGTAGAGCCTGAATCGCACGCGCGCTTCTTCCGCCCATCTTGCAGTGAACTACTGTGTCGCGCGTCTGATCAATCTCCGACATGCGGTTGATGACCTGTCCGAGCGGAATGTGTATCGAATCTGGAATGCGCGCGAAGGCATACTCGTCCGGCTCGCGCACGTCTATGATTTGAATGTCTTCGCCTTTGTCGAGGCGTTCTTTAAGCTCCGTCGCAGTAATCTCCGGCATCTGCTGATTCATCATCTGGTTCAACTCGTCCTCTCTAATCAATTCAAAGTTGTGAGCGCTCGTAAGCGAAGCGCATTGTAAATCGCCAGGTTGAAGCAAACAAGCGATAGTAGGGGCAGGGCTTGTCCCTGCCCGCTCTATTCACAGAAAATTCAAACAGGGATGGACAGGATAGACAGGATAAGAAGAATTGATTCATTGACTCATTGAATCAATGAACCAATGAACCAATGTGTTAATTCTTTATCCTGTCTATCCTGTCCATCCCTGTTAATTTATTGAGAGCTTGTATAGAACAGAAAAGTGTTTTGTTGCATAAGGTCGCTGGTCACTCTACTTTGCAGCAAATTTGAACAGACCACGTTTTCTTCAAGCCGGAGTCAGCAATGCAGCTCATGCAAACTGCTCAAAAGGCAGCTATTGGCTGCTTAAATGACTGAATATCTCCGCACTGTTCTATACAAGCTCCTAAAATTTTCGCCTCAAGCTAAGTTTCATGGCTCTACAAGTCAGAACCGCCTGCGGTAGCGGGCGGGTCGTTTGGCCGAGTTGATG
>JBAWGU010000628.1:0-1575 GCA_049593215.1 Pyrinomonadaceae bacterium | reverse complement strand
GGCAAGAGATGCAACCGAACGTCAAACAAGCTAACGATTGTTAAGCAGCGCGCCGGAAACAAAGCCCGCCTGCTTCTCTTTATCGCGCGACTCCCAGACGACAATGATCTTTTCAATGGCAACATAGCACATCTGATCTTCGTCATCCTTCAAATGCAGCACGCCGCCTTCTACCTTCACCACTTCGCCGCTCAAACTCGACCCGCCTCCGCAAAAGACATCCAGTTTGCGCCCAATCATTCTTGAAAGAAACTCCTGCATCTTCGTACCTCCAAAGCTGGTAAATGGTAAATGGTGAATGGACGAACCGCTTTTCTCTATTCACCATTTACCATTTACTATTTACCATTCTTATTCTTCCACTCCCAGATTCTTTCGCTGCCGTTGCCATCGCTGACGGTCTTCTTTTCCGCCTTGCGAAATGTGAGCTGGACGAGCGGCACTACGCCCGGGTCGTCCTGCTGGTTGCGCTCGAATTTCAGCACGTCATAATAGACGCAACGCGCGCGATCAGGATACTCGCGGCAGACCGCAGGGCGCGCATGATAGATTGTGCAGCCGCGCGTTTCAGGATTAAGAAACTGGCAAGCTTCCTCAAAGATTACATCCTTCTTGCGCCGCAGCACGCGCTCCCCGCCCCACATCTTCGTGTAGCGTCGCGTGGCCTTCTCGACTGAGACTCCGAAATATTTGGCGAGCCTGTTGATGTCACGCTTCGTCACCTGCACGCGCTCGTAAATTGCGCAACAGAACGCTGGACACTTCGAGCAATCAAAATAGACGCGCGGCTGTTCATCCGCCACCTTTTTCCCCATGACGCCCCTTTATCTCCGTTTCGATTTTTGATATTCAGACTTTAACAGGTCCATAAACTCCGCGCGCCTGTCATAGAGTCGCTTCGGCTCGCGGGCTTCGTGCTTTGCCAGAGCATACGCCGTAATGATTGGAAGCGCGACCGTCGAATCAACATAACACACCACCGCATCCGGCAAACGGTCTGGATCAACTTTGCCCCATGAGACTGCCTCGCCCGGCGTTGCGCCGGAGTTGTGGACGACGATCCCGTTGGCAACAAAATTATGTGTGTTTTTAACTTTCATGTCATAGACAGGAACAATGATACCCGTCGCTTCAATAGACACGACTTTGTGATTATCAACGTAACGCTCTTTGATTTCTGCCTTTGTAATGCCGTACATTTTCAAGCGACGGTTAAACGTGCGCCAGTCAATTTGCAAAATTTCGCACGCTTCGTAAATTCGCCCGCTCGATGCGATGAGAGATGCACGGACGCGCTCTTCATCAATTTCGTGCTTAAAGCACGGATTCCTTTGCAAACTGAATTTCTCGCACCAAGCGTCGCGCTCCGGCTCAGAGAAATTTTCCCACCGTTCCGAAGTTTGTTGCCGGAAGATGGCGCGGCGTCGTTCCTGTTCACTTTCCGGTAGCTGGCTGAACCACTCTCGCGCTCTCTGACGACGATACTCCAAGACTTCCGGCGCGGTATTGAGCACTTCCTGTCGTTTCTTCTCTTTGTAGGCTTTAAGGGCCTCTTCAGATAAGCTGTCCCAGAAC
>JBAWGU010000627.1:0-3453 GCA_049593215.1 Pyrinomonadaceae bacterium | reverse complement strand
ACCTTACCCTTTGAGCTTATCTGCAACTCGCCTCTTGTGCGTCAAGCCGCTTTGTACCATAGTAGAAGCGTTTCTCAGCACGTCTGATTTTTCAGAATCGAGGCTAAGCGAGCAGGCAATGGATGATGAGGCGAACAAACCAGGCGGCTTCGTCAAATGGAGTTTGATCTTTGGCGGGTGGATGCTGTTTGCCGTCTTCTTCGGGCTGCAATCCTATGTGACCAGCGCGTACTTTGGCAGGCCCGTCACATGGGGCGGCGCGCTTTCGGTCTGGCTTATCTGCGCCTGCATCTGGGCGACGCTGACCCCGTTTGTCATCTGGCTCGCGCGCCGCTTCCCTGTTGACCGGATCAGGCGATGGCGAAACTTAGGCGTTCATCTGCTGGCGGGCGCGCTGATCTCCATGCTGCAACTCGCCATCTATATTTTCGCGCGCCAACTGTTGCTGCCAGAGACGGCCCGTCCTTTCGCGCCGCTCGACGCTCTGCGAAGAATTCTCGTCTCGGAGTTTCACGCCAACCTTCTCATCTACCTGACGATTATCGGGCTGTGCCATGCTTACGAATATTACGTGCGCTATCGTGAGCGCGAACGCCGTGCGGCGCAGTTGGAACTCGACGCCGCGCAGCTCGAAACGCAGCTTGCGCAGGCGCAGCTCGACGCGCTCAGAATGCAAATGCAACCGCACTTCCTTTTCAACACGCTTAACACCATCAACGTGCTGATGCAGGAAGACGTTCAGGCGGCTCAACGTATGCTTGTTCGCTTAAGCGAGCTGCTGCGCCTCGCCTTGCAGAATACGAACACGCATGAAGTCTCTCTGCGTCACGAGCTGGAATTCCTGCGTAGCTATTTAGAGATTGAGCAGACGCGCTTTCAGGATCGCCTCACGGTGACGATGGATGTCGAAGACGATGCGCTCGATGCTCAGGTTCCGAATCTGCTCTTGCAACCGCTTGTCGAGAATGCCATCAAGCACGGCATCGTGCCGCGCGCCGAAGCTGGCACGGTTTTGATTCGCGCCGCGCGCGTCAACGGATATGTTGAGCTTCAGGTCAGAGATAACGGCCCCGGAATTAAAGATGCTGCGGAGAAATTTACGAACGGCATCGGCCTCTCGAACACACGCGCGCGGCTTGAGCGGCTCTACGGCGGCGCGTCCAGCTTTGCGCTCACAGACGCAGACGGCGGCGGGCTGCAAGTGACCATCTCGATTCCATTTCACACTGCGCCGCGCACACAATGATGAGCGACGAAAAAAAGATTCGCGTCCTTGTTGTTGACGACGAGCCGATTGCGCGGCGCGGCCTTCGCCTCTATCTCAGAGACGAGCCGGATGTAGAGATCATAGGCGAGTGCGCAAATGGACGCGCGGCGGTGGCTGCCATCAGAGAGCGTCAGCCCGACCTCATCTTTCTTGATGTGCAGATGCCGCTCATGGACGGCTTCGGCGTGGTTGAAGAGGTTGGCGCAGAACGCTCGCCCGTGATTGTCTTCGTCACGGCTTATGACGAGCACGCGTTGCGCGCTTTCGAGGCGGGCGCGCTTGATTACCTGCTCAAGCCGTTTCATCAGGACAGGCTCAAGAAGACGCTCGCGCGTGTGCGAGGCTACATCAATCACCCGAACAGGGATGAGTACACTCACCAGCTCATCGCCTTGCTGCAAGACTTAAAGACGAGAGAGCTTTCTAAGGACCAGCTAAAGCGTCTTGAGCGCGTGGCTATTAAAGAAGCCGGGCGACTCTTCTTCTTAAGTGTAGATGAGATTGATTGGGTTGAATCGGAAGGCAACTATGTGCGCCTGCATACGGGGCGCGCGACGCACCTGCTGCGCGAGACGATGGACGGAATGGAAGCCAGACTATCGGGGAACAATTTCGTGCGCCTGCGC
This sequence comes from Pyrinomonadaceae bacterium, assembly GCA_049593215.1. GTDB lineage: Bacteria > Acidobacteriota > Blastocatellia > Pyrinomonadales > Pyrinomonadaceae > JBAWGU01. Next base: position 1,560 of record JBAWGU010000627.1, on the reverse strand, counting down.
CGCTCGACCCTTGTGAATGCAACACACATCAAGGAGTTGCAGCCTCTGTTCAATAGCGAATACAGAATCATCTTGAGAGATGGCACGAGGCTTACTTCAAGCCGCCGCTATCGTAAGAATCTGGACACACTTCTCAAATCCTAGAGCGAGTTGCAATAGCACAATAAGGAAAGATTAACTGCAAAGGCCGCAAAGAGAGCACGCAGAGGACGCAAAAGCCTTTGCGCTCTTGGCGCGCACTCTTTGCGTCCTTTGCGGTTAAGAGTTTGCTGACTCCATTCCCTCAACTGCATCCCGCTCCAGCTTTGTGCCTGCACCGTTTCCTTCATCTTACCAACCGCTTTTCACTTAAAAACCTCCGCCTATCACAAATCAGTTGCGCCATCCAGCACGTTGACGTTAGTTGTAAGCAGTATGAGAAAGCTACTTTTTTTGTTGATCTTGATTTTCAATCTTCTGATAACCGCGCCTTATTGCTCCGGTCAAAGTCAATCGCTAACAGCAGCAACAAAGAAACAAACCATTGACGATTTATCGGCTCTGCTTGTTGACCGCTACGCGTACAGGGAAACGGGACAGAAGCTCCAAAAGCTGCTTCAGCAAAATCTTAAGACAGGCAAGTACGATTCTTATAATTCTCCCGTAGAGTTTAGCATTGCTGTGACGAATGATTTGCGCTCTCTCAATTCCGATAAACACCTTGCGCTTAATTACAGCCCGCAAGCTGAACCGACAGGCACGCGCGCTAACACGACGACACAGCAGCTCACCGACGAAGAAAGAGCCAGACAGGCATCAATTTTCAACCGCCAGATGAATTTCGGATTTAGGAGCGTTCAATTTCTCAACGGCAACATCGGCTATTTGAAGTTCGACTACTTTGATTCGTTCCTCAATTATTCCGCTCCGGTCGTAGATGCTTCCATGTCATTTCTCAAAAATTGTGATGCGATCATTATTGACCTACGCGATAATGGCGGCGGCTCTCCGCAAATGGTCGCTTACGTCACAGGTTTCTTTCTCAAAGATCGCACGCTCACAGGGACTTCATACGACCGCCTGACCGATACCACAACTCAGGAATTTATTTCTCCTCAACCGGAAGAGAAACGCCTCTCAGACGTTGATCTCTATATCCTCACGAGCAAAAGCACGGTTTCCGCCGCCGAAGCTCTGGCATATAACCTTAAATATTTGAAGAGGGCGAAAGTCGTCGGCGAGACATCCGCAGGCGCAGCCAATCCGGGCAGAGTCACGCGCCTCAATAATCTGTTTACCGCCTTCATTCCAAATCGTCATGGCATGAGTGTCTTGACCGGAACGAACTGGGAGGGCACGGGCGTGCCCGTTGATATTGCCTGCCCCGCCGAAGATGCTTTACGCAGAGCCAGAATAGAGGCTTTGAAAAAGCTGCAACAGAAAGCGAGCGATTCTTTACAGCAAAAAAGATTCGGCAGCTACCTTACTTATCTTGCAATCACAGCCCAGGAGAAAGAACTGCCTGAAAAGTCGTTGCGCCAATATGCCGGAGAATATCAAGGCGGGCGCAGCGTCACTCTC
>JBAWGU010000626.1:0-10569 GCA_049593215.1 Pyrinomonadaceae bacterium | reverse complement strand
ACAACGGACAACTGGCAACGGACTACGGACAGCATTTCAAAGGTAAACAATCTGATGATCTGTGGAGCCTAGATTGATGACGTTGTAAATCCAGTTGACGGCGTAGAGGCCGTGGCGCGCGAGCAGGCTTGTAATGTTGATGTGCCGCTCTTGCAGGGTCTTGTGCGGGTAGAGCGCCTGAAATGCGCGGTCGAGTTGGCGTTGCGCCGCTTCGTCGCGTTTCATCTGCGCGCGGTGAAAGCGCGTGCGTAAGCCTTCGATTTGATAGTTGATCTTGCGGCGGCCAGTCTCAAGCGCATCTGCGAGCGTCGGGTCAACAGAGCGCAACTGCTCTTTCAACTGGTCAAGCTCGCGCGCGAAACTCTCTTCCACTTTTTGAAACGTCTGCGCCGTCTCCGCGCCCAGATGCTCTTCGACAACTCGCGCCGTGACGCTCTCCGCGCCCGCGAAGAGGTCTTCAAACTTAAGGCCGTAGCGTTCGAGCGCGCGCCCCGTGTGGCTCTCAACCAGAGTCATGCTCGCGCGCGGAAGGATGGGAGTGACGGGCCGCTCCAATGTCTCATAGACGCGCGCCGTCTGCGCGAAGTAAGCAATCTCAGCCGCGCCGCCAAAATACGCGATGGTCGGAAGCAGGTAATCCTGCACGACTGCGCGCAAGGTCACGTTCGGACTAAACCGCGCAGGCTCGCGCGCGGCCCACTCAGCCAACTCGTCCGCCGTGTACTCTTCGCGCAAATCCTTCGCCCTGTACTTCCCACTGCCCGTTCGCGCAACAGCATGACGCGCGCCCCGCTCATCATGCAGAAAGAGCGGAAAAGAGTTTGCAGTTGCTGTGACCTGCGCGTGATAGCCCGCCGCCTCAAGCTCGCGGCTGCGCTCTTCGACTGCCGTGGCAATCAGAGGCGCGCGGCGCGCAGCTTCCGAGTAGAGCGGCGCGGCCAACTCTTTTAATTTCACGTTGAGCGGGTCGAGCAGCACGAGTCCGTAACGGCCAAGCAGCGTGGTCAACATGCGCGCAAACGCTTCACCAAAACCGCGCCCCTTAGCCCAAGCGTCGCGCAGGATGCGCTCAACCTCCGGCTTAAACTCCGTCTCCGGCAAATCTTCAAGCAGATCCCTGACCGCTTCATCTATGCTCGCATCGAGCGAAACATTTCCGACAGGCTCGCCTTCATCGTGCATCGCGTCGTTGACGTTGACACTCTTTAAGCGGCAATCGCATCCGATGAACTCTGCCGTCGCAACTTCCACGAAATCGTGATCTTCGGTCGCAATCCAGAAGACAGGCACAGCCTTCGTCCCGCGATCTGAGAGACAACCTGCGAGCTTCACAGCCGAGAGAGCTTTGTAGATTGTGTAAAGTGGTCCTGTAAAGAGTCCTGCCTGCTGGCCTGAGACAACCGCAACGCAATCAGCCTCACGCAAACGCGCAATGTTGGCAATCGTCTCACTGCCCGCGCCCCAACTCCTGTTCATCTCTTCGAGCGCATCGCAGAGCGCGTTGCGGTCAGTCTTGTGTGCGGCTAAGACTTCCGAAGCGCGTGCTGATAGCTCGTGATGAAAGCGTATTGCGGAAGGATAGAAGCGGCGGAGCGAGAGCGGATCGCGCAGGTAATCAAGGAAGAGTCGCGTCTGGTGCGGGATGCGCTCAAACGGCAGAGTCTCGACGTTCAGTCCAGCCTCTTCCGGCGTGCTATAACATGCTGCTTCAGTCGTGCTCACTCTTTCGTCGCTCCTGCTAAACGGTAATCAACAACGCGCGGCCTCTGTCTCATCCTTCAACGTCGCGTCATCCGTAGAAGTTTCATCAGCAGCGTCTTCATCAACCGGCAACGCAGCTTCTTCCAGAAGTCGCGCAATCTCGCGGCGCGCATCCTCGCTTGCATCTTCAAGCGGCGCACGCACGTATCCGCCCGCATAGCCTATCATATCGAGCGCGGCTTTGAGACCGCCAATCCCGTAACGCCGCGTCACCGCCAGAGCGAGCGGCGTGAGGCTCTCTTGCAGGCGACGACCACGCTCATGCTCGCCTCTCTGCACAGCCTCATAAATCGCCAGCGTTTCTCTCGTCGCCACGCAACCCACAGCCAAAATCGCTCCGCGCACTCCCGCCGCCAGAGCCGCATAAAAAGATGCGCCGTTGCCCGTCAACACCGCGAACTCTTCCGGCACAAGCCGCAAAGTCTCCGCGAGATTTATCACATCGCCGGAACTATCCTTGATGCCAGCGATGTTCTCATGCTCGCTCAAGCGCGCGACAGTCTCAGGAGCAATCCCGACGCCCGTCAACTCAGGCATACTGTAAAGCAAGACAGGCACACGCGCCTCATCCGCCACCGCCGCGTAATATTTGAAGAGCGCGCCCTGCGTCATCGCCCCGCGATAAAAATGCGGCGTAATCACAAGCACTGCATCCGCGCCCAACTCTGCCGCGCGCCTTATCTCCCCAAAAGTCCCGCGCACGCTCTGCTGCCCTGCTCCAACGATGAACGCCAAATCTTCCGGCACACACTCGCGCGCCGTCTCAATCACAGCCGCGCGCTCGTGCTCGTCCAGATGCACGCGCTCGCCCGTCGAACCCAGAGCGACATAACCGCTGATGCCCGTCTCGTTCCACTTCAAAATATTCGCGCGCAGAGCCGCATGGTCCACATCGCCCTGCTGATTGAATGGAGTGGGAAACGGAAGCATCACGCCGCGCAAATGCTTTGCCGAGAATCCGGCGGCACGCCGTCCCTGATGATTAGTTTTATCGTGTTGCTTCAAGCTCTGGCATTATAACGAGCGTGTTTGAAGCGACGCAAACAACAAGTAGTGATTCAAATGAAGAGAGGCTATTGTTTAGGCTGGCCCGCGCCGCTCTCCGTCTCTATATTCTGAGTGTTGCTCTTCTGGCGCAGCAGGTTCTTAACACCGAAGAGCGATTCCAGCGTATCCTGCCAGAAGGGCGCACCGACGCTGAGCAGCAGCACCATAATGGTCCAACCGAAAAGAACTTCGACTCCCTTCTTGAATCTATCTTTGAATGAGACGGGTTCCCAAACACCGTTACCTCTCACGAAGTCTTCCACTTGTCCCGGCGAAAGCGGCTCGAACCCGAAGCTTTCGTAAGTGTTCACGTAGGTTGTGACATTACGTTTAAGGTCTTCAGCCTCTTTCTTAATATCAACAGGCGCGGGCGACGGCGTGGGCGTTGCCGTTGATGAAGAAGCGGCTGTTGACGTTCCGTTCGTTGCGGGCGTTGGTGTTGGAGTCGCGGCTTGAGTCCCGTTGGGCGTTCTTGCAGTGTTGTTGGCTGCCGGTTGTTGTGAAGTCTGTTCGTTCGCTTTTCTGGACGCATCCAGAATCTCCGGTCCCTTTTGAACAATTTGACTGGTCAGAACTTCGTTTGTGGCGAGGCTGTGATAGACCTTGAAGAAATTGGCGTTGAGAAGGATCACGATCACGATGCTGATATAGACGGCAACGTTCTTCATGTGCCGCGTATAACGCTCGTCAAAGCCCTGCATCACAGTATCGTACCAGGTTTCGACCTGCTCCAGTTTGATGCGTAAAGGAGCCAGAGCAGCGTCGGCCTTCTGGCTCAGGCCGCCAATCATCCCGGCAATTTTCGCCAACTCGCCCGACAGAGCCTGTAAGCTTGCGACAGGCCCCGGCGGATTGCTTTTACCGGCGACCTCCATCTCATGTGTGATGGCCTGCTGCGCGTCGTCAATCAACTGAAGCGCCGCGCCCGGATTGATTTTCCCTAATCGAATCAGATCACCGAAGAGCACTTTGGCTCTGACATTAGAGTTCCCATCGAGGATACATTGCACATCGTTGAAGATAGGGGCTAGCACACCGCGCATCTCTGCGAATTTCGCGCTCGCCGCACCGATCAGGTTAGCGTTTCCCGCCAGCGCATCCATTGCCGTCTTCAACCCGATCAGGTCATTGCAGAGAGCCTGAAATTTCACCACGTAATCAGGGACCAGATTTTCCGATTCCAGTTTGGTGATAATCTTTAACAGGTCTCCTTTAGAGAGCGAGTCGAGTATCGGTCTGCCGAATTTCGTCTCCCGCCCGATCTTCCTGAACTCATCGAGGATTTTCTTAGAGAAGCCCTGAGCCGTAGTGATTGAAGCTCCTGCGGCTGGCTGTGCCGTGCCGCCACCGCTAATGGCCTGCTCATAGAGGTCTTCGAGCGAATCCACAATCTGGCGCGATTTAAGCTTGAGTAATTTTTTGATGAAAGTCTGGATGGCCTGCACGATCAGGCTCAGGATGAGAAGCACTACCACCATGGCGATGACGGTGTTGAGGATAGAACTTAAATTCATGAGCGTCTTCCTTTCTCTTTAGGGTTTAATTCGGTTCCGGCTGATTCGAGGTTCCGGCATCATCTCTGCTGACGGCAGTCAGAAAAAAGGTCTGAGCTAATTCCTCAGACTATACTCTCAACTTATAATGGCAGGATAGACAAAAATCTTTCATTGACTTTCTGGCCTTGCGAGACAATTCCCTGACGGTGCATGGCCTCACCCTCGCTTGACCGCAAAGCATCCGAGACGCGATGATTTGTTTTGACATCCCCCTTTTGGAGAAAGAGGTCTTTAAGGTGCGCCAGTACAATTTCCTGCAACTTGATGTCTTTACAGACCGCGCGTTTAGCGGCAACCCGCTCGCGGTCTTCCCCGAAGCCGAAGGTATTTCTGACGAAGAGATGCAACAGATTGCGCTTGAGATGAATCTCTCGGAGACCGTTTTCGTACTCCCGCCGCGAGATGAGAAGACGCTCAGACGCCTGCGCATCTTCACGCCCGCGCGCGAGCTTCCCTTCGCGGGCCATCCGGTTGTGGGAACGTGGAACGCGCTCGCACGCTTAGGCGCTGTGCCTGCGCCGGAAGACGGCAACGGTTGGGTCAGGATTTATCACGAAGTCGGCATCGGCGTGTTGCCTGTTGACATCGTGTTCAAAGACGGGCAGCCCCTTCGCGTCGTGATGACGCAGGGAAAGTTTGAAGCCAGAGAAGCGATCACGGATGCGCAGCAACGCGAAGAGATTGTGCGCGGTCTGGGATTGTCCGTAGAAGATTTGGATGAGAGCCTTCCGATTCAAGCTATCTCGACAGGCATCTCAGTGCTCGGCGTGCCTTTGCGCTCGCTCGAAGCTTTGAAGAGGTGTCGCGTCAACGCGTCTGCGCTCATCGAAGCTCACAAACGCGCGGGCGGCGATAGCTGTTACGCCTTCACGCGCGAGACGATTGAGGGCGGACGGTCTCAAGCGCACGCACGACTCTTCGCGCCCGATTTCAACATCGCGGAAGACCCTGCGACGGGCAGCGCGGGCGGCTCGCTCGCGGCCTATCTGGTCCATCACGGCGCGCTCGATATAAAAGAAGAGGACGGCGCATATCGTTTCGTCATAGAGCAGGGCGACTTTATGCACAGGCCCAGCCGCATTCACGCTGAAGTCACAGGAGAGCGCGGCCACATCGAACAGGTCAGAGTCGGCGGCACGTCCGTCGTCGTCGCGCGCGGCGAATTGATGTTCTAAAACAAGGGGTAAAAGGTTAAAAGGGGAAGAGGGGAAAAGGAGAGCACGAATCCCGCTCAGTCTTCCCTTTTACCCTTTTACCCATTTCCCCTTTTACCCCCTTCTTGATTTTAAATATGGAACGATTTGATTTACTAATCATCGGCGCAGGACCTGCGGGTTTGTCTGCGGCAGACGCGGCGGCGCGCGAAGGCTTGAGCTATCTCGTCATCGAGAAGGGACTGATTGCCGACACCATCTATCACTACCCTATCGGGCGCACAGTCTTTTCCACGACCAACGAGCTTGAGATGCGCGCCGGAGAGCTTAAGCCGTGTCGTGAAAAGCCTACGCGTGAAGAACTCTTGTCTTACTACATCGGCTTCGCGCTCGAAGAGAGCCTGCGCATCAACACGGAAGAAGAGGTCAAGAAGCTGGAACGCGACGGCACGGAAGATTTCATCGTGCATACCACGCGCGCAACTTACAGGGCAGCGCGCGTGCTCGTCGCCGTCGGCGCGATGTGCCATCCGCGACGCTTGAATGCTAAAGGCGAAGACCTCCCGAAAGTTCATCAGAGATTTACGGAGCCTTACCCTTATGTGCGCAAAGACGCGCTCGTGATCGGCGGCGGCAACAGCGCGGCAGAGGCTTCGCTCTTTCTGGCGGAAGACGGAGCGCGCACGACGCTCGCCATCTGGCGCGCAGACTGGGAGAACCAAGACCCCAAGAAAGGCGCAATCAAGCACTGGGTGCGCGCTCCGCTTGAGCAGGAGATTGAAAAGGGACACCTGCAACTCTTCTTCTTCACGGAGGTGCTGGAAATTTCAGAGCGCGAAGTGAGAATCAAGCGCGAAGACGGCAAGACCGTCACGCTGCCTAACGATGTCGTCTTCATACTGATTGGCAGCGACCCTGACCTCACGCTCCTACGCCAGATGGGCGTCGAGATTGAGCGCGCAGGTTTGACGGAGATTCCCGTTTACAACCCTGAGACGTTTGAGACAAACGTTTCGGGCCTCTACGTCGCGGGCCATTTCACGCACGCGCGCCACATCAAAGAAGCCATCGCCGTCCCGCGCCGCATCATCCCGCTTATCGCGCGAACGCTGCGCACAGTCGTGTAAAGAGAGAATGAAAAAAGCTGCCTTCAGACTCCTCTTCATCACAGGGTTTGTTTCATCTCTGCTGCCCGTGAGTTTCGCTCTTGATGCGCGTCGAAAGTCAGCAGCCTCTCATCAACAATCGCCCGCGCAGGAGATTGTTCCGCCCATCCCGAACGACTTCACGCTGATCTACTACACGGATGCAGAGAACAAACTTCAGTCGCTACCTTTTGAAGACGTGAAGACTTCCGTTCCCGTCAACCCTGCGGCGAAAAGCATTCAAACGGGCTACGCAGAATTGAAAGGTGAGAGCGCCGCGACCATCATCTCAAACACAAACGCGCTGCGCTTCTACATGTTCATCACGGAGGTTAACGACCCGCCTCCGCCTCTGCTTGTGCGTTTAAAGAAGAAGGGCGGCACGCGCCGGATGACCGCCGTCGTCGGTCGCCGCATCGAAGGCTACGCGCCCGTCGCAGAAGAAAGTGTAGAACCTCACTATCGCGTGCTGGAAAAAATCACCGTTCATTCCGGCAAGCTCGTCATCAACGTCAACTTCGTAGAGATGCGCCCGCGCACCCCGCTCACGCCCGGCGAATACGCCTTCATCGGCACAGACAGCAAAGTCGCGGCAACCTTTCGTGTCGAAGCCTCGAAATAGTCTCTGCCCTATCAGCCTGAAAATTTTGGAACTCTCATCGTGTAATCGTGCAATTACAATTGAATCTGAAGAACTCTGTAAGGTGACGAGATGGTTCTCGCAAAGGCGCAAAGAAAAGAAGAGCCAAAGAGGACGAAGAAGCACTCAATCTCTTTGCGAACTTTTGTCTTTCTGTTCTTCGCGCCTCCAGCGAGAACCATCCACTCGCATCACAAGTCTCGTGCAGTTTCATATAGAAAGTAATAACCGTCTATCTCATCTTAAAGTTTACTAAGAGGCCAACAATGCTCATCAAAACACCCGCGCTCATCTGTCTCTCACTTCTTCTCTTTCTCCCTTCAACATTAGCGCAAACAGCAGACGCGCCGAAACTGCCTGACACAGTTGCAGGGCAACGCGTTGCTGCCTACATCAAAGCTTTCAACTCCGGCGACGAGCAAACGATGCGCGCATTCTTTACAGATAACGTCGCAGCAGACGCGCTCAAGCAACGCCCCGTCGAAGCGCGCCTCGACATATACAGGCAGATGCGCTCCAACATGGGAGCGATGGAGTTGCGCAAGGTCAAGCAAGCCGCAGAGGATGCCGTCACAGTCTTGATTAAATCAGAGCGCGGCGGATGGTTTGAGATAGGCTTTATGTTTGAGCCGACAACCCCGCACAAGTTTCTGGCTCTGCGTGTCGAAGATGCAGATGCGCCTGGGACTGACAAGACAAATGCTGTGGCAAATGTTAATCCGACGGCAACGATGACAGAGGCAGAGATGTTCACATCCGTCGAAGGCTTTCTTAACAAGGTTGTCGCCGCAGACGAGTTTTCCGGCACAGTCCTGCTGGCTAAAGACGGCCAGCCGATCTTTCATAAAGCTTACGGGATGGCGAGCAAAGAGTACGCTGCGGCGAACCGCACGGACACAAAGTTTAATCTCGGCTCAATCAACAAAATCTTCACGCAGATTGCCGTCGGCCAACTCGTTGAGCAAGGCAAACTCTCTTTCGACGATAAGCTCGGCAAGCATCTGACCGATTACCCTAACCGGGACGCCGCCGCCAAAGTCAACATACGCCAGCTTCTTGATATGTCATCCGGCATAGGCGATTTCTTCGGCCCAGAGTTTGACGCCACGCCCAAAGATAGATTACGCACCATCAAAGATTTCCTCCCGCTCTTCGCCGCCAGGCCGCTTGAGTTTGAGCCGGGCACGAAACGCGCGTACTCCAACGGCGGCTACATCGTGCTCGGCGCGGTCATCGAAAAAGTTTCCGGCGAAGACTATTACGACTACGTGCGCAAGCACATCTTCGAGCCTGCCGGAATGCAGAACACAGACTGGTACGAAGCGGACACGCCCGTGCCCAACATGGCAAGCGGCTACACGACGGAAGGCGCAAGGATGGGCGGCAACAACGCCCGCAGGAACAACCTCTACACACGCCCCGCGAAAGGCAGCCCCGCAGGCGGCGGCTACTCAACTGCCGAAGACCTGCTCAAATTCGCCAACGCCTTACAGGCCAAAAAACTGCGCGTCCCCAACTTCAGAGACAACGCCGCAGCCAACAAGCAGAGCGCACCCGGCGCACAGCCGCCGCAAGGCCCCGGCCTCGGAATCGCAGGAGGCGCGCCCGGTATCAACGCTCTCTTAACGTCCGGCAACAACGGCTACACGCTCATCGTCATGTCGAACTACGACCCGCCCAGCGCAGAGAAAGTCGGCAGGCAGATTCGCGGCTGGCTCTCACAGGTTAAGAATTGACGGGCAGATTAAGGAAACTACCGGCGGGAGGATGTTGGATTCACGCGACGTGCTTAACTTCTGCGGGCAACTTACTGAGAATCAATTCTTTGATTTCAAGCTTAACGCTTGCTTCATCTATATCAATGCCGACGAGATTGCCTTCGGCATCGTAATCCAGGACCACGCCATCCGAAACCTCACGACTATCAACGCTTGGCTTGGATGAAAGGTCTATATAAAGCGAATCTGTTTCAGCGTAGTAGTTAATTCTCATAGCTTGAATCCACTATCAGGAAAAGCGTTATGTATTGTAACTCTGTCAGCGAGAGTTACAACTCTGAAAACGCGATTATCAAATTCTTCCACAGTTCCCCAGAAGCGCACTCTGGCATCACCTTGAACTTCGATGCGGAGAGGATTTTCGATAACCTTAATGCACCATTCTTTCTTCAAATAAGGGCGCTTACGCAGAACCTCATGCTCGAAATAAGCAGTGTATTTGTACTCCGCCATGCCCTGAATGTTTTAGCACATTTCCTGTTGTCTCACCACGAAGATTGAGTGTAGCGACCTTTCGCGTTGAACCTTCCGAATAAGCCACCAACCTTCTAAGCTACTGATTCCAGATCGCTTCGCCCTCTTCTCGCCTTGACGTTCAGCGCGATTCGATCTTAGATCAGGATTGATTTCTGAGGTCTTGGTGTTTCCCTGTCAAAGAGGTTCATGTCTCTAAGCCAGCCAGCAGGTCTAGTAGTTGCGGATGATTTTCTGTGGGAATCGGAGATGCCTCACGCCATTCCAAATCCTGTGTTCGTGGACGCGAAGCATGGGCTGCGCCTGTACATGGGCGACGCGCTGGAACTATTGAAGCAGGCGAAGGATGAGATGTTCGACCTCATCTTTGCTGACCCGCCTTACTTTCTCTCGAACGACGGCATCACCTGTCAGGCGGGCAAGATGGTGAGCGTCAACAAAGGGATATGGGACAAGGCGACGACGTTTGAGGCGATGCACGAGTTTAACCTCGAATGGCTCAGAGAGTGTCAGCGATTGTTGAAGCCGAACGGCTCAATCTGGGTGACTGGCACATCGCACAACATCTACAGCGTGGGCTACGCGATGCAGACGCTCGGCTACAAGATTCTCAACGACATCGCGTGGTACAAGGTCAACCCGCCGCCGAATCTTTCATGTCGCTACTTCACGCACGCGACGGAGACGATTCTCTGGGCGCGTCGCACGCCGAAAGCGCGACACACGTTTCACTACGAAGAGATGAAGCGAGAGAATCGCGGCAAGCAGATGCAATCGCTCTGGCACATCAAGCCGCCCGCGCCGCGCGAGAAACGCTACGGCAAGCACCCGACGCAAAAACCCGAAGCCCTCTTAGAACGCATCCTGCGCGCCTCTTCCAACCCGCACGACATCGTGCTTGACCCTTTCTGCGGCAGCGCAACGACAGGCGTTGCGTGCGCTCGTCTCGGTCGGCGTTTCGTCGGGTTCGAGTTAGAAGAGTCTTTTATCAAAGTTGCGAGCAAACGCCTTGAG
>JBAWGU010000625.1:0-2951 GCA_049593215.1 Pyrinomonadaceae bacterium | reverse complement strand
ATCTGGGACTGTGGATGCTTCTAGCCGCGCTCATCGGCTCGAAAGCTCTGATGCTGTGGACGGAGCCTGTTTATCGTGAGCATCCTCTGGAGTTTCTCTCTCTGGATTTCATACGCTCAGGCGGGGTCTTCTTTGGCGGTTTTATAGGCGCAGTGGCCGTCGGCTATTTATTGATTCGTCGCTACAAGCTGTCATGGTGGAAGACTGCGGATGCGTTTGCGCCGGGGATTGCGTTGGGACAGGCGATTGGACGACAGGGCTGCTTTGCCGCCGGATGCTGTTGGGGCAAGCCGACGAGTTTGCCCTGGGGCGTGAAGTTTACGGAATTGGGCCACGAGATAACGGGCGTTCCCGTTGGCATTCATCTTCACCCGACGCAGCTTTACGAATCGTTCGCTGCGCTTGCGCTCTTCTTCTTCCTGCTCCGGCTTCATCGCCGCAAACGTTTTAGCGGACAGGTCATACTCTTCTACGCCGTGCTCTACAGCGCGATTCGCTTCACTATAGAATTTTTCCGCGACGACCCGCGCGGAGACATCGCAGGGCTGACGACTCTGACAGGTCTCTCCACCTCGCAGATGATTGCCGTCATCGTTGGCATCGGAGCAACCGTCATTCTCATCATGCGCTGGCGCAGAGCTTCGCAGTTTAAGCAGGAAGAAGAAGTGGCTTCCGCAGCCAAGCCCGCACGCGCATGAGCGAAGAAGAGCGCGAGAAGCAAATGAGCGCGGATGAACAGGAAGCTTTAACTTTTCTTGTTCAGGAAGCGGATGCTGGCTCTCGCCTTGACGTTTATCTCGCCGCGCAGATTGACGGTTGGAGCCGCGCACGCATACAGCGTTTGATTGAAGATGCGGACGTGACGGTCGGAGGTCGCGCCGCAAAGCCTTCTTACAAGTTGCGCGCGGGCGACTCAGTTGAAGTCGAGTTAACCGCGCCGCCCGCTTCCATCTTTACTCCCGAAAATATTCCTCTCGAAATCATCTACGAAGACGATGACCTCATCGTCGTCAACAAGCCTGCCGGAATGATTGTGCATCCGGGCGCGGGGATTTCTTCGGGCACGCTCGCTAACGCGCTGGCCTTTCATTTCCAAAATCTCTCGACGCGTGGAGGGGCGGCGCGTCCGGGCATCGTGCATCGCCTAGATAAAGACACGTCGGGCCTGATGCTTGTCGCCAAGAATGAAGAGACTCACGAGAAGCTGGCAGATCAGTTTCGAGCGCGCGAAATCTTCAAGTCATACGTCGCGCTCGTTCACGGGCGGATAGCGGAAGAGGCAGGACGCATCGAGCAGGCAATCGCGCGCGACCCGCGCAATCGCACGCGGATGGCTGTGGTGCGCGGCGGGCGTCATGCGCTCTCGCTCTATCGCGTGCGCCAACGCTTTGAAAGGTTCACGCTGCTTGAGGTTGAGATTAAGACCGGGAGGACGCACCAGATTAGAGTTCACCTGCGCTGGCTCAAGCACCCGGTCGTGGGCGACGAGGTGTATGGAGAGGGTCGTGACAAGAATGTCGGGGATGTGCGCGTGCGTGCGTTGATTACCAGACTCGGCAGGCAGTTTCTACATGCGGAGCAGTTGGGCTTTCGTCATCCGCGCACGCAGGAGCAGTTGCGCTTTAGCGCGCCCTTGCCGCGCGAGTTGTCTGAGTTTTTGGAAAAGTTGTAAGGAATTAGACAGGCTTAATCCGCTCTTCGCTTTCAAAGCTCGGCTGCTATACTATTCGCTCCCGGCGCAGGGCAACTGATTTTTACGCGGGCGGCATCATAAAACTCTGGCTTCGCCGACTAATAGATGCGTGCCGCTATCAAGTAAGTCTTCCCTGTAAAGTTTAATTATGAGAACTCTGATTAACACGTTCCTCTTCTTCGCGGCTGCTCTTCTGCTGTGCGCCCCGTTTGTTGTAAACAATGTCGCTGAGGGCCAGCAACAGACGGGCCAGAAGCCGAGCGCGCAACCTACCCCGACTCCGCAGGACCAGGACCCAACCGGCCTTGTCGTTGATATTCGTCGCGTGCGTTTGCCGATTGCCGTGGTGGATAAGAAGGGCCAGCTCGTTTACGGCTTGACGAAAGATGATTTTGTGATCCTCGAAGACAAGCAGCCGCAGGCGATAGAGACTTTTTCGGACGAGCACGATAACAGGATACTGCTCTATGTCGGCGTGCTGATGGACACGTCGCCTTCGACTGCCGGTAAGCTGAAGTTTGAGCAGGAGTCTGCGATGAACTTCATTCAAAACGTCGCGCGACCGCGTAAAGATCGCGTTGCCTTCGTCACCTTCGACGACGAGATTAATCTGCGTCAGGATTTCACGGACAAGCTGGACCTGCTTGACCGCGCCGTCTTCGGAGTCAAGAAGACAGGCAAACAGACCGCGCTCTACGATGCCATCTGGCAATTCTGCGACGAGAAGATGCGCAGCGCACAGGGCAAGCGTGCGCTCGTCATCATCACGGATGGCGAGGACACCTACAGCCGCGCCACGCTTCGTGATGCGATAGATATTGCGCAACGCACGGAGACGACAATCTTCGCTATCTCGACGAAGGAGGGATTCGCGGGCACAGTGCCGGGCGTTGAGGCTAAAACAGTTCAGACGAAGGCGGATAAAGACCTCGTTAGGCTTTGTGAAGAAACGGGTGGCACTGCTTTCTTTACGGGAGACATGCTCGCGCTCGAACGCTCTTTCTCAAAAATCGCCAAAGAGATTCGCACGCAGTATCTGATTACTTACCGTCCGACGAACGATACTTACGACGGCAGCTTTCGCCGCATCGAAGTTCGCCTCGCCAACGGCAACGACAAGTTGAGAGTTCGCACAAAAGTTGGATACAAGGCTGTGAGGGACAGCGTAAAGCCGTGATAGGTGATGGGTGATAGGTGATAAGTAAAAGAAAAAGCTTTTGTATTTCTTCCTATCACCTATCACCCATCACCTATCACT
>JBAWGU010000624.1:0-6690 GCA_049593215.1 Pyrinomonadaceae bacterium | reverse complement strand
AATGAGGGTGCGAGACGATGGAAGGCAGAACGGCACGGTTTATAATTGAGCAAACAGCCCCCCAATTCAAAAAACAGGACGCGCGGCATCAAGCCTGATGCGACGGAAGAGTTGATTTCGCGCGCACGCGAGTATTTCGCTTCCGACTTTCCAAATCCTGAGCGTGGTGATTGTCCTGCGTCCGGCTTCTGGAGCGCGCGCGTGCAGGCGGGCTTGATGCCGGACGAGAAATTGCGCGCTCACCTGTTCAGTTGTTCCGAGTGCTTCGGCGAATACCGCACGGCGATGCTTGCGCGTGAGAGCGAGGCTCCGGCGCGAGCCACAGCCGGATGGACCAGCCCTCTGGCTGCGCTCTTCACGCGCTTTCGCGCGCCAATCTTTGCCGGAGCAGTCGCTTTAGTTTTGCTCGCGCTCGCAGGCTTGTATCTATGGCAAGGGCGCAAACAAGAGAACGCGCCCATCGTCGCACGCAACAACCCCGTGCCTGATGCGCCTGCGAACAACAACGCGCAAAGCAATCCGGCTGTGCCGGTAACGACGCCGAGCCTCCCTCTCACTTCAACGATTCGGAGCGAACCGTCGCCTCCTATCATGCAACCCGCGCCGACCTTGCGGCAGACGAATCCCGCTCCGCGCCAGCGTTCCGTCGAACAGAACGGGCGCGAGTTGGTAGCGATGAAAACCGTCACCGTTGATTTAGAGCAGTACACGGCGTTGCGCGGTGTTGAAGAAAGCAACGGAGCGCCAAGACCGATTATTCTGGCCGCTCAGCGCACGCGCCTCAAGCTGAAGTTAGCGGAAGGCAGTCTCGCCGGTCCATTCACGATTAGCGTTGTGGATGAGTCGGACAAAGCGCGAGCGACGACGAGGGCCAGAAGCTCTACGGGAACAGATTTAAGCGTCATCCTGAATCTGGCGAAATTGCCGCCCGGCAAATATCGTCTTCACGTCAGGCGCGATGGTGAAGCGCCGGGTTATTACCCTGTCGTCGTCGAAAAGTAAGACCGTGCGCGAGTTGTGTCATCATAATTCGCCTGACTCGATTCAAGCTCGCGCGCTCTCAAGTGGAGATTTCAAACATGCTTCACAAAATCACCTCGCACGAAGGAACAGACCTGCACATACGTTGCGGCGTCCGCTTGTTCATCATCGCGCTGCTTTTATCATTCATGTCCTTCGCCTCACGCGCACAGCAAATAACGTTTCAGGCAACGCTCGGACACGTTGAGATTCGCGCTCGAACTGTGAGCGTGACACAGGACGCGCAAGAGACTCTTTCGCTTGAGAAGGGAAAAGCCGTCGAACGAAATCTCGCCGGTGGACAAGCTCACACATACCGGCTGCCGCTTGAATCCAATCAATATTTGCACCTCACCGTCGAGCAAAAAGGCATTGACGTAGCGCTGCTGCTCTTTGCTCCCGACAATAGAGAAATCGCTGAAGTAGATGCGGTGAAGGGGCCGCACGGCCCGGAGCCGCTCAAGTTAATTACGACGCAGGCAGGTGATTATCGTTTGGAAGTAAGAGCGCAAGTGAAGGATGCTGCTGCTGCGCCTTACGAAGTGGAGATCAGAGAATTACGCAGCGCGTCGGCGCAGGACGGAAATCGCATTGCCGCTTATCAGTTGTATCTGGAGGGCGCGCAACTGCTCGCACAGGGGACGACGGAATCAAGACAGGGAGCAATGCGGAAATTTCAAGAGATGCTCCCGCTCCTGCGAGCCGCAGGCGACCGTCTTGAAGAAGCTCAGACGTTAAGTTATATCGGCATCGTCTATAGAGAGGCAGGTGAATCTCAGAAGGCGCTGGATTATTTTAACCAGAGACGCTTGCTCTTTCATGAGATGGGTGAGCGCCGCGAGGAAGCTGGTGCGTTTCTCGACATTTGCTATTACTACAGAGAGCTTGGCGAGTTTCAGAAGTCTCTTGAATGCCACAAGGAATTGCTTCCACTCTATCGCGGCATGGCGGATCGTGAAGGAGAGGCCACGACGCTCGCCACCATCGGGCTGGTCTATTGGGATTTGAGCGACTATCAGCAGGCGATAGATTTTAATAGTCAAGCTCTGCAACTCAGTCGCGCCGCCGGTGACCGCAGCAGCGAAGCTCTCGCGCTTGCCAATCTGGGACTGGTCTATAACCGCTTAGGTGAGCCGCAAAAGGCGCTCGACTATTACACGCAGGCGCTCCCGATTTTTCGTTCAGTGGGCGAGCACAACAATGAAGTGTCGGCGCTTCACAATATCGGAACAGCTTACAAGGATTTGGGCGAGTATCAGAAGGCGCTCGACTATCTCAACCGGGCGCTCCCACTCTTCCGCGACATGCACTACCGGCTCGGAGAGGGCCATGCGCTCTACAACATCGGGATGGTTTACAGCAAATTGGGAGACGCGCAGAAAGCGCTCGATTATTTCAGGCAGGCGCTCCCGATCTTTCGCGCTGTGGGTAGCCCCAAAGGAGAAGCCAACGCGCTGACCGGCACAGGTGTGGTCCAGCAAACTATGGGTGAGCCTCAGAGGGCGCTCGATTATTTCAGGCAGGCGCTCAAGCTCTTTCGCGCCATCGGAGACTCAAGCGGCGAGGCCAACGCGCTGTACAACATCGCCCGCTCTCAGAGCGCACTCGGAAATTTCGACGCGGCCCGCCCCGCAATCGAAGCCGCGCTCTCAATCATCGAATCCCTGCGCTCTCGGATCATCAGCAGGGAACTGCGTGCCTCCTACTTCGCTTCGGTGCAAGACTATTATGAAGCTTATATTGACCTCTTAATGCGGCTGCACAAACTTCATCCCTCAGAAGGGAGAGACGCACAGGCGCTTCAGGCAAATGAACGCGCGCGCGCACGCACCTTGCTTGAGTTGTTGGCCGAATCTCGCGCTGACATTCGTCAGGGCGCGGACATCACATTGCTTGAGCGCGAACAAAGATTAGGGCAGTTGCTTAACACGAAAGCTGCGTACCAGACGCGACTCTTGAGCGGCGCACACAATATGGAACAAGCAGCAGCGATTGCTAAAGAGATTGAAGACCTCACCACCGAGTACCAGCAAGTGCAGGCGCAGATTCGCCTCAAGAGTCCGCGCTACGCGGCGCTCACGCAGCCGCAACCATTAAGCTTGAAAGAGATTCAAACAAAAGTTCTTGACCGTGACACGCTCTTGTTGGAATACGCGCTGGGCACAGAGCGAAGCTATCTGTGGGCCGTGACGACGGATTCGCTTCAAAGCTTTGAATTGCCCGCGCGCGTAGAGATAGAAAGAGCCGCCCGCAGAGCCTATGAGCTGTTGACCGCGCGCAACCGGCGCGTCAGTGGCGAAACAACCGAACAGAAACGCGCGCGTGTGGCGCAATCGGACGCTGAGTATCTGGCGGCAATGTCGTCTCTGAGCCGGATGTTGCTGGGGCCTTTGGCTTCACAGTTAGGGAGAAAACGTTTACTGATTGTGAGCGATGGCGCGTTGCAATTTATTCCGTTCACCGCGCTCCCCTCGCCCGCAGCCGCAGGCGACGCGCGCTCCGGACAGAAGCCGCCGTTGATCGTCGAACATGAGATTGTCAGTCTGCCGTCGGCTTCGACGCTCGTCGCGCTCCGGCGCGAAACTGAGGGGCGGCAAGCGGCTGCGAAAACAATCGCAGTGATTGCCGATCCGGTTTTCGAGCCGACGGACGAGCGCGTGATGGCGCTCGCAAAGAAATCCGTCGTCGCGCCTTTGTCAAAGAGAACTTTCTCGCCGCCAAGCTCTCTGCTCAAAGATGTGCAAAGAGCGTTGGAAGACACTAATGAGACGGGCTTGCCGCAACATCTCACGCGCCTGTTGGGCACGAGCCAGGAGGCACAGGAGATTGCCTCGCTCGTCGCCCCGCAGGAGCGTTTGCTGGCTCTGGATTTCACAGCCAATCGAGCCTTAGCGATGAGTCCCGAGTTGAGTCGCTATCGTATTCTGCACTTTGCCACTCACGCCTTCATCAACAGCGTACACCCGGAGCTATCCGGAATCGTACTCTCACTCGTCAACGAGCAGGGTCAAACGCAGGACGGCTTTTTGCGCGTGCATGAAATATTTAACTTGAAGCTTCCCGCAGACCTCGTTGTGCTCAGCGCGTGCCGCACAGGGCTTGGCAAAGAAGTTAAGGGTGAAGGTCTGGTTGGGATGACACGCGGCTTCATGTATGCGGGGACGCCGCGCGTGGTGGTCAGCCTGTGGTCGCTGAGCGATAGGCCGACAGCGGAGTTGATGACACGCTTCTACAAAAAGATGTTGGGAGTCGAACGGTTATCGCCGTCTGCGGCATTACGCGCGGCACAAATCGAAATGTGGAAAGAGAAGCGTTGGGAGGCAGCCTATTTCTGGGCGGCATTTACACTTCAGGGCGAGTGGAGAAGAAACGATGAATGAGGAATGATGAATGATGAATAGAAAGCTATTTGTCTTCCATTCCGCATTCATCATTTCCTCTGTATCTCGGTCTATCCTGTCCATCCTGTTAATTTATTGTTTCGATGAAAGACGGGCCGCAGGACTTGTCCCTGCCCCTACAATTCTCAGGCATCAGTCGTAACTGCCTTTGGCGCGGCGGCGCGCACCTGTTCTGATACTCCGTCGGCATACTTCTTAAAGTTCTCGTTAAAACGCTGGGCCAACTCGCGTGCCTTCGTGTCGTAGGCTGCGGGGTCGGCCCAAGTGTTGCGCGGGGCGAGAACTTCTGACGGCACATCTGGACAGGAGACCGGAACGCCGACGCCGAAGATCGGGTCGGGACGTGTCTCAATCTCTGCCAGCGAGCCGTTTAGGATGGCGCGAATCATGGCGCGCGTGTGTGAAATCTTCATGCGCTGGCCTTCGCCATAGGGGCCGCCGGACCAGCCCGTGTTGACGAGCCAGCAGTGAGCCTTGTGCTCTTCAATCTTCTTCCCCAAAAGGTCTGCATAGACTCCGGGATGCAGGACCATAAACGGCGCACCGAAGCAGGTTGAGAAGGTCGCTTGCGGTTCTGTCACTCCGCGCTCCGTGCCCGCAACTTTCGCCGTGTAGCCGGAGAGGAAATGATACATCGCCTGCTCAGGAGTGAGGCGCGAGACAGGCGGAAGCACGCCGAACGCATCTGCCGTGAGCATGATGATGTTCTGCGGATGTCCGGCATGGCCTTCGGGCATGATGTTTGGGATGCTCTCCAAAGGATAAGCTGCGCGCGTGTTCTCCGTCCTCGATGCGTCGTCAAGGTTGAGAGAGCGCGTGTTCGCGTCGTAGATGACGTTCTCAAGAACAGTGCCGAACATGCGAGTGGTGCGATAGATGTCAGGCTCTGCCTCAGCCGAGAGCTTGATAACTTTGGCGTAGCAGCCGCCCTCGAAATTAAAGACGCCATCATCGGACCAGCCGTGCTCGTCGTCGCCGATGAGCTTGCGCTCCGGGTCTGCGGAAAGAGTGGTCTTGCCTGTGCCTGAAAGTCCGAAGAAGATAGCTACGTCGCCACGGTCTCCGACATTCGCGGAGCAGTGCATACTCATCACGCCGCGTTGCGGAAGCAGAAAGTTGAGAATCGTGAAGACGCTCTTCTTCGTCTCGCCCGCGTAGGACGTGCCGCCAATCAGGACCAGCTTCCGGCTGAAATCCATCAGGATAAAAGTTGGCGCGCGCGTGCCGTCGCGCTGCGGGTCAGCCTGAAAGCTCGGAAAGTTGATGATGGTAAACTCTGGATGATGCGGCGCGCTTTCATCCGTCTTGTTGATGAACATGGTGCGCGCAAAGAGCGAATGCCATGCAAGCTCTGTGATGATGCGGACGGGCAGTTGGTAGCGCGGGTCTGCTCCGGCAAAGGTGTCCTGCACAAAAAGGTCTTTGCCCTGCGAGTGGGCCATCATGCGTTCTTTAATCGCATTAAACTGCTCCGGCGAGAAATCCTTGTTGACCTCGCCCCAGAAAACTTTATCTTCGCTCGAAGGCTCGCGCACGATGGCTTTGTCTTTGGCGGCGCGGCCCGTATGCTCGCCCGTGTCAACGATGAGCGCGCCGTGATCCGAGAAGATGCCTTCGTTGCGGCGCGCAATCTCTTCGTAGAGTTCCGGTGTATTGAGATTCCAGTAAACGGTTGCGGGTTCTGTGATGCCGTAATTGTCCAGATCGTAATCCGTATTCTTGCGTCCCTTGTCTTCCGTAATTCTTTGCTTGCGCATTGAAGTCATCGGTTACTCCAATCGAAAATAAAAATTAAAGGGCCTGCTATTCTCTGCGGCCCTCTTGATGATTTTATCTATTGTCCGCTTCGTCGGCTGCTGCTGCCGTCTTGCGCTCGTGCGAGAGTTCACGCAGAGCGACAACGAGGTCGCGCGCCGCGCGCTCAATGCGATCAGCCCGCGCTTCTAACTCTTCCGGGTCGTCATTTGTATGCACGACGACTGCGGCGAGCGCCTCTTCGATCTGCTCGGTCAAACGCCTGGCTGCGGTCTCCGTCTCTTGTTCTGCTCGTGTGAACTTCGGGATAGACATTTCTGGCTTCATATTCACAAGATATAATAAACGAGGCTGCGTCGGGAAGCTTTCAGCTATTGTTGCTCAAATTATAAAAGCGTTTCGGATACCTTCAGTCTTACATTAGTCGAAGACATTTATCAAGTCAGACGAAGGCAAAAGTAAAAGGCAAAAGGCAAAAATCAGGGGAAGCCAACTTTTTATTAAATGTGGTTTC
>JBAWGU010000623.1:0-8394 GCA_049593215.1 Pyrinomonadaceae bacterium | reverse complement strand
ACTCATCACTCATTACTCATCACTCATCACTGTCTTTTCAGTCTGTTGTATTTGCAAATGCTCCGATTGCTGGCGGCTCTTCTTGTTGCGCTTCTGCCGCATGAGCGCGTCGCTCGTTGCGCCAGCGTTGTCTGAGGGCTTTGGCGTCGAAGGCGTTGTGCGTGCCGTCGCGCAGGTTTTCGACTTCGTGTTTGACGAGCGCGGCAATCAGGCGATAGGCTTCTGCGCGAGCCATCTTGCGCGTCATCTCTTCCAATTCTTCGTATGAAAGATAGCGGCCTATGCGCGCCCCTATGTCACGGCTCTTGATGATGTTCGACCCTTTGGGCAGAGCTTCGTAAGTGCCGTGTAGGTAGATTGGAAGAATGCCAATCTTTGACGAGAGCGCGAGATAGCCTATGACAGGTTTGAAATCCGCCATCTCTCCTGTCAGAGAGCGCGTGCCTTCAGGAAAGATGAGCGCGTTGTAGCCGCGATCAAGGAACGAGCGCGCGTGGCGCAGCGATTGGCGCAGGCTTCCGCTCCGCTCAATCGGCACGAGGTTTGTGAAGTTGTCCATGTAGGCGCGCTTGTACTTGTTGTCGAAAAAATAATCGGCAGCCGCGAGCGCAACCATGTCGCGGCCAGCTTCGCCAAGCGCCATCTTCGTCAGCCCCATGTCCAGATGCGAACTGTGATTGGGAGCGACGATAAAGTTTGTGTGAACAGGAATATTCGAGCGGCCTGTGTAGCGTGTGTGCAAAAAATTCTCGTAAAAGACGTGCTGCAAAGCATCCAGACCCTTGTTGCCAATCGTGCGGACGATTGAAGGAATATAAATCTCATCCTCTTCCGCCGCTTGTTTAGCTTCGGCGCGTGCGGCCTGCTCTTTGCGCGCAGAGGCTACCTGACGGCTGACCATCTTCACGAGTTCTCTCACGTCCTGCACTTCGTTCAGCGTGTCTGTGGCTGTGAGCGTCGCGCCTGCGTTCTCAATCGCCGTTGCCAGCTCAACATACATCAGGCTGTCAAAGCCAAGATCGCTCATGCGCGTGTTGAGCGTAACTTCTGCGCGCGTGTGATTCGAGACAGTCGCCACAATATCGAGCAGCCAGCCGTGATCGTGCCCTTCCGTTTGCGCCGCGCCGACGTGCGGGACATTCCTTGCGCTCTGTTCAAGCACCTTCATCGAGGCAACGACTTCGCGTCGTTTAACTTTGCGCGTCGCCGTGCGTGGCAACTCGCCGTCCCAGAAATGCAGCACCTTGACGCGCTTGAAGAAGGGAAGCGTTGAAGAGACATCGCGGAAGTGTTCTTCGATACGGCGACGCACCTCTGAACGCGAGAGCGCAATGTCATGGTCGAAATCGGGCACAACCATGCACGCGACTTTTTCTCCGATGCCGTCCGGCAATCCGACGACACTCAACTCTTTGATGAGAGGCGAAGTGTTATAGGCTTCTTCAATCTCGTCCGGATAAACGTTCTTGCCGTTCGTGTCAACGATGATCTCTTTCGAGCGTCCGACAAGATAGAGGTTGCCTTCTTCATCCAGCCGACCTAGATCGCCCGTGTGCAGCCAACGCTCAACGAGCGTGGCGCGCGTTGCCGCCTCGTTCTCAAAATAGCCGACCATGATGTTTGGCCCGCGCGCGATGACTTCGCCGACGCCGCTTTCGTTAGGCTCAATGATTTTGACTTCGACGCCGGGCAAAGGGCGGCCCACGCTGCCCGCGAGCATCCCGTTTTGCGGGCGCGTGACGGTGAGTACGGGCGAGGCTTCCGTCAATCCGTAACCTTCAAGAATCGTGAAGCCGAGTCCCTGAAAATCTTTCTGGACCTTTTCGCCGAGGGCCGAGCCGCCGCTGATAAAGTAGCGTATGCGCCCTCCCAAGCCTTCGTGAATCGGATAAAAGAGCAGTGGACCAAGATTGAGCGGCGTCTTTTCGCGCAGCCACGCGTTTGCTCTCATCAACAAATCCGCCGTGTCGCCAACCCACTTGCTGCGCTCGTGCAGTTTGTTCTTGATACGGCGATGCAGCAGTTCCCACAGTGCAGGCACGCCGACCATGCCCGTCACGTAGCCGTTCTTGATGGCGCGATTCAAAGCCTCGCCCGATAATTCTTCAAGATAAGTGATCTGCGCGCCGCGACTGAGAGGCGTCAGGAAGCCCGTAGAGAATTCAAACGTGTGATGAAGCGGAAGGACGGAGAGCACGCCGTCGCGCGTCGTCATATCAAAGACGGACGAGAGCATCGAGACCATGCTCGTGAAATTACGGTGCGAGAGCATAACGCCTTTGGGCTGCCCCGTCGTGCCCGACGTGAAGATGAGCGAAGCGATGGATTGAGCCTGCACACGCTGAGGCAGCAGAGCGATTCTCTCATCCTCAATCTTCTCATCCGGCAACTCGAAGACCTGATCGAAATTCCAGATGCGCGTCGCTTCGAGTCCTGCGACTTTTAATTTCGCTTCAAGGTCCGCGTGCTTCTCCTGCATCTCCTTGCTGATGATGATGCCCGCCGCATCGCCTGCGCGAACGAAGTTGACCACCTCATCCGCAGAGCTTTCAGGGTCAACGGGGATGCAGGTCGCTCCGGCCTTGAGCACGCCGAAATAGCTCATGCCCCATTCGGGCGCGTTGTGGCTGAAGAGCATCACGCGGTCGCCCGACTTGATGCCCACGCTCGCCAGAAAAGCTCCGGCGCGCGTCGCAAGCTCGCGCAGGTCTGCATAGGTGTACTGCTCTTTGCGCCCGTCGCGCTCAATCCGCATCGCAACTCGCGTCGCGTGGCGCTTGGTCGAGGTCTCAAAGAGTTCGAGAAGATCGCGGTAAGTGTAGATGCGTTTCGGCTGGGCGCGCATCTCCTCTTCAAGGGTCGGGAAGACCCATTTCTTGAGGCCGGGAAAATGGACGTTCATCCAGTAGTCGTACCAGTCGAGCGCCTCTGGGTTCCACGTGAGGAGAGATTTTTCATCCTTGCGGATGCGCGCAAACAGCGAGCGCACGTTGTCCGCGCGAAAGACGTAGGCATTCTCGACCATGAACGGGCGAAACATCTCAAAGGCTTCTTCCGTCTCGCGCGTCACCTCTTCAAAGCGGTCAACGCTCTGTTTGATTCTGTCAATGGCTTCCGTCACGCGTCCACCGGCCCAGCGCGGGCGCGCGCGCTCAAGCAGCGATGAAACCTTCTTCGCCGCCGCGTTGTACATTGGCGTCGAAGAGGATTCAAACTTCTCCTGCGTCACCGTGCGCGTTTCCATGCGCGCGGCAATCTCGTTGACGATTTTGAATCCGGTCTCTTTCTCCTGAAAATGTTTGCGCTTGTAGAGGCCGACCATGCCGACAATGCGGCGCATGTTGTTTGGATTGCTGTCGCCCGTCGCAGCCTGATGCACAAGGCGCGGCTCTTCGACGCAAGCCTCAGCGGCGACCGCGAGCATCACTGCGGCCACCTGATCAACGGGCGTGATGTCCAGAATCAATTTGTCGTTCGCGGGAATCTGCGTCTGGCCTTTGAAGGAGATGAAGATGAGCGGCGCGGTGGTCGTAAAGCCTTCGTTCCAACCGGGGAAGGGATAGAGGTTGGCAGACTCGACGATGCTTGGGCGCACGATGCTGCGCACCATCTCAGTTTCAGCCGCGACGAGTTGCTCGCCCAGACTCTTCGTGTAGGTGTAAATATTGGGCCAGCCCCACCACGCGGCGCGTTTGATGCCAAGCTCTGTCAGGCGCGTGCGCGTCCAGACTTTCCTCTCTCGCGCAACGGCCAATCCCATCGCGTCCGGGTCGTCAGCATCGCGCCCTTCTTCAATCAGACGTTTGCGCGCCTGCTCACGAAAGCGCGCCACCATCATTGCGTCGCGCGCCTCATCTCTCACGCGCTCCGAGAGTTTCGCGCAATCTCTAATCTCATGCTCGACTGAAAACTCAACATCTTCCAATTCATCACGGCGCGGGAAATAGCCTATGACAGGATCACTCTCCCACACAGGGCCTGAGCGATTTCCAGCGACGAAGCACGTCGAGACGTGAACGAGCGCGGGCCGCTTCATGCGTTTAGCGAAAGCGATGACATTCTGCGTGCCGACGACGTTTGTGCGCAGCGCACTCTCTAAGGTCGGATTGAATGTGACGTTGCCCGCGCTGTTGATAACCACATCAACATCATCTGCGATTGCCTGAGCCTGTTCTTCCGTGTAGCCAAGATTCGTGTCGCCGATGTCGCCGCCGACAATGACAACCTTGTCGCGTATAAAACCTTCAAACGCGCTCCCGTATCTTTCTCTCAGTGGATCAAACGGCGGCGCAGTGATGACGTTGTTCCAGAAACGCGTCTCGGACTCTTCAGCCGAGCGCGCCCGCACAGTCGTATAAACCTTGCCGACATTCGGAAAGCGATGCAGCAACATCGAGAGCGTCACCTTGCCGAGAAAGCCCGTGCTCCCGATCAGGAAGATGTTGCGGTTCTTATAAATTTCTGTCGGAGATAATTTCATTGCTGCAATTCAATCTTCAGTCAGGCCGCTTGTTTGCCATTCAAAGGCTTAATCTTGTTATAGGCCGAACGATTTGCTTCATACGCCTCCCAGACATCAACGGCCTGTTGCATGTTTAGCCACAACTCAGGCGAAGTATTAAAGACTCGTGCCAGACGATGAGCGATATCAGGTGTCACAGCGCGTCGTTCGTTGACGATCTCGCCAAGCGCACGCCGCGATATGCTTAGACGCCGAGCCAACTCGCTCTGCGTCAAACCGATTTCAGGTAAGATTTCCGCACGCAGTAATTCGCCGGGATGCATCGGGTGTCGCTTTCTATTGTTGAGCATCAGCAGCTACTCCATATCGGCAATGCCGATCATCGGCTGATGCAGCATTGTAATCTCTGCGGACCTTCCCATGTAAGAGCGGGCCATCGCAATCGCTTCGGTCAGATTGTCTGCGCGCTCCCATCCGAGCATGGCGGGGACGTGAGCGTTTTCTGCTCCGGCGGCGATGACTTTGCCGACGTGCTGGCGTCCGTTCTCGCCCCAGTACCACATGAAGAAAGGGTGCGCGCCGTGATAGGCGTTGCCGCGCCGGTACATCTCTATGTAGCTCGGATTGTTGGCAAACTCGCGTTCATACTTTTCTCTCAACACAAAAGCGTCGCGCGTTTCGGGCAAGAGGCGATTGAAGAACTCTATGTAGCTCGGATGAAAATTGTGATCAAACTCGTCGAAGCAGGGATGATGAAGAATGAGCACGCCGCCTTTTTTCAGGAGCGGCTTTCCGCGATAGAAGTTGAAATGATACCCAAGCGCCATCACCTGCACGAGCAAAGGGTTCAAGACGGAATAGACGTTGTAAGGCGAAATGTCGGGGATGCCTGTCACCAGAATATCGCACTGCCCCTTGACGGGAATCGCGTACTGGTCGAAACCTTTTTCAATGATCCTCTGATGCACAGGCTCAGTCTTTCCGGCATGGCAGGCGATCATCTCGTACTGCGCGGGCTTTGAATGAAGCAGCTTGCGGCGCGCGGAGCGCGGCAGCTTGCTCATGGTGTAGCGCATCGCTTCAAACTTCATCCGGTCAAAGGCTGAGAAATCGTCCTCGTTCTTCAAGAGAAAATCCATGTCGCCTTTGTACATGCGATTGTTGATGGCGGTCTCGATGTGGAAGACGTTCATGTGCTGGTCAACGAGTTTGCCTAGACGCACAACCTTGTGATTCAGCTCGGAGCGCGCGGGGTCCATGTAGCTGTCGGAGTCGCGTATGGTCTGCGGTTCGTGATGAGCGCGCAGGGATTCGTAATCGCAGAGGCCGACGGCGACGGATTTGTGGCCGCCGTCCATCGGGACCAGATTGATGTTGCAGTAGATGACAAGATTGCTTTCGGCGGCGCGGCGATTGAGGCGCAGAGGCTCTTTGTGTTTCGTCTCGCCCAGCACGACGAGACCTTCGGCCCATTCTGCATCGTGGTTGTAATAGCGGTCAGGATAGAACTCTTCAAAAATCTTCGACCCGACCATGCGCTTCATCTCCCACTCGGTCATCTTGCGATGCAGGGAGTTGGCGATGATGATGTGAATGTCGTCAACGCCGTGACCTGCGAGCATGTCCAGGACAATCTCTAAGACTGTCTGGCGAATGTCGGGCGTTGCCATCGGCGGCAAGGGAAGGCTGATGTCGTCAACGGCAATCGTGACCTTCATGCCGGGTTCGAGTTGAGCGAAGAGCGGATCGCAGTCGTGCGGGTGATTGAGAGCGTAGCGAATCGCGGCCTCACGATTGGGCAGCCCTTGAATCGGCGGCTTCGGATAGATCACGCGCGTGCCGATGGGCAAATCTTCGAGGATGAACTCTTCGCCCGAAGGAATGATGCGCGGCGCGCTGTCGCTATCAATATAAACGATGGACTCGTGCGTTTTGCGTCTTAGTTGTAATGACATAGAAGCTTAAGATTATCTGGCGTTCAGGTCTTCGTGGCCTTCCTTCGTGTAGTAATCGTCAAGTATGGCTTCATCACCGGAGATGTCCCAGGTGAAATGCTCTGAAAAGTCGCCTTTAGTTCCCTTAGTGTTGTAGAGGGCTGCGGGGTGCATGTCCGTAGGCTTCCACGTTAGATCATCACCTCCGAAGATACGTTTGGTTGACTCGACTTCGCCAACCTTCATGCGCATGAAGGAGAGCTTTAGCGTGAAATCATCCTTCGTATGGCTGGCCTTAAAGCCGTTGCTGCTGAGATCGTAAATTTCGTTCATCTGTCCGGCGTTATATCGTTCGTGGAATCTGGCGACAGCTCTATCCAACTGCGGTCGAATGTCCTTCTTCGTGGAGCAAGAAAACGCGCCCGCGAAGAGACAGAGTGCAATCAGGGCTATGGTAGAAAAGCGAAGCATACTCTTCTTCACATTACTTGAGATTAAGAATCGGCCAATCGTGATGCAGCGCGGTCTGGCGCAAACGCATGTCCGGGTTAATGGCTGCCGGATGGCCTACGACCGAGAGCATGGGAAGATCGCTCATGCTGTCCGAGTAGGCAAAGGAGTCGCTGAGGCTGATGCCTTCGCGCTCTGCAAAAGTTCTAATCCATGACGCTTTCGTGGCGGAGGCAAGCACGGGCGGAAGCAGACGGCCCGTCGCAATGCCGTTGACGAATTCGAGTTTGTTCGCCACGTAATCTTTGATTCCCAGATACTCCATCAAAGGTTTGACGGAAAGCTCCAGCGCGCCTGTCACGACGACCTGACGCAGCCCCAGGCTTCTGGATTTCTCAATCAACTCGAACGCGCCGGGAAAGACCGCAGGCTTGAGCACGTCTTCAAAAAGCTCTCCGGCAAAGAAGCGCAGGCGGTCTTCCGATTCGCCTTTGTAGCGCTTGAAGAAAAGATCGTTGAAAACCTTGCGGCTGTAAGTGTCTGTGACAGCGAAGAGCGGAAGACTTAGAAGCGTCGCCGCGCTCTTTCTGATACTGCGCGCCAACCCCTGCTGGTTCTTCGCGTAAAATCCGAGCGTATGAACAAGATTAGTGCTGACGAGTGTTCCCTCTAAATCATAGAATGCAGCAGCAGCCAAAACTGTCCTCCAAAGCATTCAGCGCGTGAGCCTGAAGGGATCGAACGCGCCTCTAAACTTACCGCGAGCTTTGATAACGGAAGAGAAAATATAACCTATCCCGATGCTTTTATGTAAGTAATAGCGTAACATGCAAGCGGAAAGTATAACTTAAAAGGCTGTTTGCTTGAGAATTATGATGATTAAAAAAGAATTGGCCGCCCTCTGTTTCTCCCTTTTTTTAATAGTATTCGCTTCATCCTGCGCTAACACTTCTCCTTCAACTTCTCCCTCACAGGTAGCGCAAACGGACGCGCACACGGTTGCAGACAGCATCACGGAAGCGGACAAACTTTACGCGCAGCGCGAAGATGTGCAGCACGTGCGCGAGGCTCTGGTCCTGTTGAGACAGGCTCGCGCGACTGATCCGAGCAGCTACGATGTGGCTTGGCGAATCTCGCGCTGCGACTATTATCTGGGCGCGCACACTAAAGACACGGACGAGCGCGACAAAGCGTTTACGGATGGCATTGTGACAGGCCACGCGGCGGCGCGTATGCAGGACGGAAAACCTGAAGGGCACTTCTGGCTCGGAGCGAACTACGGAGGTCAGGCTCAAACCATGTCGCTCGAAAGTCTTTCCTCTGTGGATGACATACGCACGGAGATGGCGGCTGTCCTGCGGATTGATGAAGGCTTTCAACAGGGCAGCGCCTACATGGTGCTGGGACAGGTTGATCTGGATGCTCCGAAGATGTTTGGCGGCGACCCGCAGCGCGCTCTTGAAAATTTAGAGAAGGGCTTGAAGTTCGGCGGCAATAACGCGCTGCTTCGTCTTCATCTGGCGCGGGCTTATCTTGCAGTCAATCGTA
>JBAWGU010000622.1:0-5115 GCA_049593215.1 Pyrinomonadaceae bacterium | reverse complement strand
GACAACGGACAGTCTTTACTGCTCTATCGCCATGCGCAGAATGTTTGCGAGAGGCTGGCGATCAACTTTGCCGTCTTTAGTGATGACGACGACCATGCCGTTCTCGACCGTGACGCGGCGCACGTTGCTCATAAAGCGTTCAACGCGCGTGCCGTCTCTGGTCTCGATGATGAGGCGCGTGCTGGCCGCAGCGTTTGTTGCCTCACCCGTGTTCTTCTCTCCACCGCCTCCTTCGTCCGCTTTCGCCTCAGCCTCTCTCGCAGCAGGCGGGGTTGGCTTGGGCGCTGGCCTGCGTGCGCGCACGGGTGGGCGGCCTATGCGCGGAGACCTTGCGGTACTCCTGCGCGTAGCAGTTGACCTCGCGGGTTCTGCCGTAGAAGTTGGAGCTTCAGTAACGGTGATTGGCGTCGGTGCGGGAACGGGCTGCTCTTCAACTTTTGACGCAGCCTCTCTTTCTGCGGGAGGCTCTTCGATGCGCGCGCCGACAGACGAAACGCGCCTTGCGTTCTTGTCCCTGCGTCCCGTCGCAGGACTGTTTTCAGCAGGCGTTTCAGGCGCAGCAGTCTCTGCACTAGACGCTTCAAACGAACCGCCAAAGCGAATCGTGTAACTGCCGTCCTCATCGTTGGGGCTGCGCGCTTCGATTCTCAGAATCAGATTCTCGTGCCGTCGCAGGAAGATGCTTTTAGAGGCGCGCGTCAAAGACTCGCCCGCGTACATGCTCACTTTGGCGAGAGGGCGCAGGTCTCCCGCAGTAAAAACATCAACATCCCCGTCAAGGTTTTTGCTCTCGACGCTGATAATGAGATCGCCCTGCGTGCCGGAGAACGCATAAAAATGTCTGGTCACACGCGGGTCGCCAATGTCTCTCGGCGTGATGACGGCTCTTATCTCAGGCGCGCGAACAGGCGTCGGCAACTCTATGTCGGATGATTGCGCGTGCGTTGCTGCGGCAGAAGAAACGAGCAGCAGCGCAAACGCCAGGAGTCCGACAAGTTGACTACGACACAAAAGGGCGGCAGGTCTTGCTTTTTTCATCAACGCACCTTCATCGAATCAGAATACTCTGCACGCTGGCAAACACGAGCGCAACGCGCGAGACGCTCGAAGAGACGGGCGCGCTAAGATTAGCAGATTTAGCGTTGGAATCGAATACTGTCAGCGCAGATTCAGGCACGCCGATGCTAACGCCTTTTGCGAGGGGCAGAGGCACGCCTGATGCCTCTGTAATTGACAGGGCCGGGGAGTTTGTCGGGCAAGTCCAGTTCATCGTCAACAAGGTCTTCCATATGTACGCCTGCTACATGAGCATAGCGGAGAAGAAGTGGGAGCGACGGCTCGCTTTTGCCTCGCTCATACTGTGAAATCTGAGTGTACGGGATAAGGTCTTCAAATCCGAGACGATAGAGCATCTCCGTCTGAGAGAGTTCAAGTGTAAGTCGAATCTGTAGAAGCTTCTCAGCAAGACGTTCTGGCTTATAACGCGGTCTTGTGCCCATCAGGAGTTGCCTCCTGATAAGAAACACAGCATCTCGGTCTTGATTTTATGGGGAATTCCCCATAAAATGTGATTCAGCAATGTTATCGCCGTGAGAATGAACCTTTCATTCAGAACGGCGATGCTCATTACTTCAATTTGAGGCGTGAGCGACGCATGTGCCGTTACCGTGTTTTCAAAGATTAGAGCGCGGGCAATCTTAGCAAACTATGTGCTCCTTTATCACCTCTTTTCTCATGGACCAGCCTCGTCCGCTATGCTCTCGTCCCCGCCAGCGCCGTCACAAGCTGCTCTATGCCGCGATGGATATTGATTTGATGTTCTTCTTGCAGGAGGCTTTGAATGAGGAAGACTGCTTCGTTGACTTTGTTCCTGATTTTGATACCTCACGGCTTTTCCTGACGAGTCGGGAGATACACTTTGACCTGTTGCTCCTGGAGCAGGAGATAGCGGGCGGACGTGGGGTAGAGTTGGTACGGCTGGCACGCTCGCTTGAGCATCGGAAGCGGACGCCGATGATTTTTCTCTCTGTCAAAGGTAATACGGAGCAATGGCGGAATGCAGGAGCAGACGCATTTTTGCGTA
Source organism: Pyrinomonadaceae bacterium (assembly GCA_049593215.1). Classification (GTDB taxonomy): domain Bacteria; phylum Acidobacteriota; class Blastocatellia; order Pyrinomonadales; family Pyrinomonadaceae; genus JBAWGU01. The sequence continues at coordinate 3,032 of JBAWGU010000622.1, read as the reverse complement.
AGCCTGTGGAGGGTCGTATGTTGGTGGAGACTGTCAGGCGGATGCTCGCCCCGCAGGGCGGCAAGTAAAATGCAAAAGACCGCGCAGGCGCACGGTCCTTTTCACAATCTTGATGCCGAATGGGGGACTCACCCCCAACGAGTTACTTCACACGCCAATCATAATTGTGGTGGGGATGGAGAGGTGTTACGCTACTTGGCGATAGCGACCTTTGTTTAGATCGTAGACTGTCCATCTCGTAATACTGAACTCTTCAGCGAGTATTTGCGCTCTCTCTCCATCTCTAAATCTTCTCACGATCTCCCTTCCCTGTTCGTCACTAACCTTGCGTCTAAAATGGCCCTGTGGCCGATGGGAAGAAATTGCCCTGTCTATCTGCTCCTGCCTCCGGTGACCCATTAGGGGGCGAATCGCCCTCATCAGATCGACAGCCCGCTGTCCGTGTAATCTCACAGCCCAAGCAGCCTTCCAGCCCCGCGCTGCTCCCCGCTTCTCGCCCACCCGACAATAAGAGACGCCCCACAGGTTTGCTAATCGAATAATAATGTCTTCGTCTGTCATAACGCACGTTACTACTGGACAATGCGGGCTAGATGGAGGCCCGCAGAGAAATGAACCCTCACCCTCTAGCAAGCCCGCTAGCCAGTAACGTATCGTTTCATCCATAATAATTAGTGGGGATGGTCAGACTCGAACTGACACGGCTTGCGCCATACGCCCCTCAAACGTACGTGTCTACCAGTTCCACCACATCCCCATAAACCGTTGCTTCAGCCAACAATGAGTCAAACAACTACTACTTACTTCTTCTGCGCAGGCGACGCTTGGGCATTCGCGTTCGCATGTGTAGCCGCGCCTGTGTTGGCATTAGCGTTCGCGTTGCTGCTTGTTCCATCTTGCGCGGGCGAAGCAGTTACGGGAGGCGCAACGGAAGCGGCTGGCGATGCCTGCGGGGTTGCCGTCGGCTCTTCCGGCTGCGATTGCAGGACGGAGCGCGTGCCCGTCAATGCGGGCAGCGAGAGCAGCAGCGCAATCAACATGAAGGAGATGGCCGCTCCGATAGTAACCTTGGCAAGGATGGTCTGCGTGCCGCGAGGCCCGAACGCCGTGCTTGAAACACTGCTGGAAAAGAGCGCGCCCGCATCGGCCTTGCCCGGTTGCAAAAGCACCGCGATGACCAACACGATGCAAGACAAAATAAATAGTCCGTATAAAACGTAAGTTGCCAAAATCGAATCCTTAAATCTGGTGAATGGTAAATAGTGAATGGTAAATGGAGAAAACCGTCTGTCTATTTACCATTTACCATTGACCATTTACTTGTAGTTAACAATCTGCGCGAAGCTTTCGGCGTTGAGGCTGGCTCCGCCGACGAGTGCGCCGTCTATGTCCGTCTGTTTCATCAAACCTTGAACGTTGTCGGGTTTGACCGAACCGCCGTAGAGGATGCGTAAACTCTGTGCCGCCTCTTCCGAGTGCCTCTCCGCGAAAACGCGCCGGACAAACGCGTGCATTTCCTGCGCTTGCTCCGGCGTCGCCGTGCGTCCTGTGCCAATCGCCCAGACAGGCTCGTAAGCAATGATAATAAGGTCGAGGTCTGTAGCTGTCAACCCGCCGAGTCCGCCCACTAACTGCCCTCTGACAACGCTCTCCGCGATGCCCTGTTCACGCTGCGCCAGTGTCTCGCCAACGCACATAATGACCGTCAAACCTGCGGCAATGGCAGCCTGCGTCTTGCGGCTTACCATCTGGTCGGTCTCGAAATAAAACTGCCGCCGCTCAGAGTGGCCCACAATCACATAACTCGCGCCGACATCTTTGAGCATCAGCGCAGAGACTTCGCCCGTATGCGCTCCCTCTTCCGCGACAGGCGCGCAATCCTGCCCCGCGATTTTGATATTAGAACCTTCGAGGCGATCTGCCACAGTCTTCAAAGAAGTGAAGACCGGCGCAATCACCACCTCGCAATGATTCGCGTTCGCCACCAGAGGCTTCAGCGCGAGCGCAGTCTCAACAGACTCCGCCACCGTCTTGTACATCTTCCAGTTTCCGGCAATGACAGGTTTTCGCATAAGCAGTAGTCAGTAGTCAGTAGTCAGTAGTCAGTAGATTATCAGGCATTCGGGGTTGAGTGATGAAAGCAAAGTATGCTGCTGCTCAACCTCTTCATGCTGACTACTGACTACTGGCTACTGGCTACCCTTTATCGTTGAGCGCCGCGACTCCGGGCAGTTCGTCTCCGGCGAGAAATTCTAAGGTTGCGCCGCCTCCGGTTGAGATGTGCGTGATGCGGTCTGCGACTCCGGCCTGCATGATGGCTGCGACGGAATCGCCGCCGCCGACGATGACGGTTGCGCCCCTGTCAGCCGCTTCTGCGACAGCGTGCGCGACACCGATTGTGCCTTCTTCAAATCCCTTCTCTTCAAAGACGCCCATCGGCCCGTTCCAGATAATCGTCTTCGCATCTTTCAAAGCGTCAGCAAAGTGCGCGACGGTCTCTGCGCCGATGTCCAGACCGACTAAGCCAGCGTTCGTAAACTCTATCGGAATAGTCTTGCGGCTCTTGAGCGGATCGTAACTGTCAACAACCTGATGATCTGTCGGCAGTATCAACTCGACGCCAGTTTCATTCGCGCGTTTGATAATCTCCAGCGCGGTTTGCAGCATCTCGTTTTCGACGAGAGACTTTCCAACAGTAAATCCTTGAGCTTTGAAGAAAGTGTAAGCCATCGCGCCGCCTATGAGAATCCTGTCAACTTTGCGCTCAATGAGCGCGTTGATAACGGGAATCTTGTCAGAGACTTTTGCGCCGCCGAGAATCGCCACAAACGGATGCTCAGGACTCGTGATGACGCGGCCCAGATAATCCAACTCCTTCTGCATCAACAACCCTGCGGCAGCCTGCTTCACGTGCTTTGTGATTCCGACAGTCGAAGCGTGCGCTCTGTGCGCCGCGCCGAAAGCGTCGTTGACGTAGACGCCATCACAGAGGCTCGCAAGCTGCGCGGCGAAAGCGTCGTCGTTCTTCTCTT
>JBAWGU010000621.1:0-6279 GCA_049593215.1 Pyrinomonadaceae bacterium | reverse complement strand
AGACATTCTTTACCGGCACCTGACACCCGACACCTGTCACCAGAAATTTACGGAGTAAAATTTTTTCATGTTAGAGATTCGTGATTTACATGCGACCGTTGACGGCAATGAGATTCTGAAGGGGATTAGCCTGACGGTCAAAAAGGGTGAAGTCCATGCGATCATGGGGCCGAACGGGTCGGGCAAATCTACGCTGGCAAAGATTCTGGCGGGGCATCCGCAGTATCAGGTGACGAAGGGCGAAGTTCTTTATGAAGGTAGAAATCTTCTTGAGTTAGCTCCTGATGAGCGTGCGCGCGAGGGCATCTTTCTGGCGTTTCAGTATCCGATTGAAGTGCCGGGCGTCTCGAATGCGCAGTTCCTACGCCTCGCTTACAACGAGAAGCAGAAGCACTTGGGCCGTGAAGAATTGGACCCGCTTGAGTTCAAAGATTTACTGGTTGAGCGAGCGAAGATTGTCGAGATGGAAGCGAGTTTAATGTCGCGCTCTGTGAACGAAGGTTTTTCGGGCGGCGAGAAGAAGCGCAACGAGATTTTGCAGATGGCTGTGCTTGAGCCGAAACTCGCGGTGCTTGACGAAACGGATTCGGGCCTCGACATTGATGCGCTGCGCATCGTCGCAGGCGGCGTCAATCAACTGCGAAACAGCGAGAACGCAATCATTTTAGTCACACACTATCAACGCTTACTCAACTACATCGTGCCGGATTTTGTGCATGTGCTGGCGGGTGGCCGCATCGTCAAAGAGGGCGGCAAAGAGCTTGCGCTGGAATTGGAAGAGAAGGGCTACGATTGGATCAAGGGCAACGCGGCGGCGCAGGAGACGACGGCGAGCGCGCGTTAATTAAAGAAGATGGCAACTAGCGTAGTTAAAGAGAAGAGCATTTACGCGGAAGCGTTTCGCGCTCTGCAAGCGAAGACGGATGGAGCGAGTCCGTCCTGGCTGAAGCTTTTAAGAGAGAGCGCGATGGAGAGCTTCGAGCGAACAGGTTTTCCGACCGTTGGCGAAGAGGATTGGAAGTACACGAACGTCGCGCCGGTTGCGAAGACAAGTTTTACTCCGGCCTTCGAGCGTCCGCAGACGACGCTCGATATGGACGCGAATCGCTTGGAGCCTTTCGAGTACAGGGAAGCGCTTCACAGCCGCCTTGTTTTCATCAACGGCATTTATCATGCGAACCTGTCGTCTCTCACAGCCTTGCCCGATGGCGTCGTTGCATTGGACCTCGCGGAAGCTTTCAAGAGCGACGCATACGCTGAAGTTTTGCGAGAGCATCTTGGCCGCCATGCTGATTATAGTGCGAATGCTTTCAACGCGCTTAACACCGCGCTGTTATCGAGCGGAGCTTTTCTCTTCATCCAGAAGGGCGCACAGGTTGAGACTCCTATTCATCTGCTTTTTCTTTCGGACCCGCAAGCAGAGCCGAGCGTCTCTTCGCCGCGCGTTCTAGTCGTCGCGGAACGTGAGAGCGCGGCGACTGTCATCGAAAGTTATGCGAGCGTGCAGGACGGAGTCTATTTAACAAACGCTGTGGTCGAGATTGTTTTGGAGGAAGCCGCGCGTCTTGAGTTCTATAAAGTTCAGAATGAGAGCCAGCAATCTTTTCATGTTGCAACGACGAGGGCCGATCTGGGGCGCAACAGCAGTTTCAATGCGACGACGATTACGCTCGGCGCGCAGCTTTCTCGCCACGACATCAATGTGACGATGGACGAGGAGGGCGCGGAGTGTTGGGTTGACGGCCTCTACATCGTCAGCACAGGCCAGCACGCAGACACGCATTCGCTGATTGACCATCGCAAGCCACACTGCACCAGCCATCAACTTTACAAAGGCATCCTCGACGGCAAATCGCGCGCGGTCTTTAACGGCAAAGTCTTTGTGCGGCGCGACGCTCAGCAGACAGACGCCATGCAGACTAACAAAAATCTTCTGCTCTCAAACGACGCGCGTGTTGATACGAAACCGCAGTTGGAAATTTTCGCGGACGATGTGAAGTGCGCGCACGGCGCGGCGATTGGTCAACTTGATGAAGAAGAACTCTTCTATCTTGCGAGTCGCGGGATGAACACAGAGCTTGCGCGCAACCTTTTGACTTACGGTTTCGCTGAAGAAGTCATTGACAAGATTAAGATTGAAACCATCAAGGCGCAGCTAGATCAGGCCGTGCTGCACCGTCTGCACGCGCGCCTTGACGTGTAAAAGTTTTATGATTGCAACAGAGAAGACATTTTCAGAAACTTCAAAAGCTGGATTGCCTGACAAGCAGGTTGAGTGGGATGTCGAGCGCATACGCGAAGATTTTCCTGTGCTCAAGCAGACGGTCAACGGCAAGCCCCTAGTCTATCTGGATAACGCAGCCTCTTCGCAGGTGCCGCAGGTCGTGATTGATCGCGGCAGCACCTATCTCGAACAAGAGCATTCAAACATTCACAGGGGCGTGCATTACCTGAGCCAGCGCGCGACCACAGCCTACGAAGGCGCGCGTGAGAAAGTTAAACGCTTCATCAATGCGCGCGAGGCGAAAGAGTGCATCTTTGTGCGCGGTGCAACCGAAGGCATTAATCTAGTGATGCACGGCTACGGGCGCAAGTTCATCGGCGAAGGCGACGAAGTTGTCATCTCCGCGATGGAGCATCATGCGAACATCGTTCCATGGCAGATGCTCTGCGAAGAGAAGAACGCTAAGCTGCGCGTCATCCCCATGAACGACGACGGCGAACTCCTGCTCGACGAATACGACGCGCTCCTGAATGAGAGGACCAAAATTGTCGCCGTCACGCACATCTCAAACGCGCTCGGCACAATCAATCCCATCAAAGAGATTATTGCGCGGGCGCACAAGTACGGCGTGCCTGTGCTGATTGACGGCGCGCAGGGCGTCGTTCATCTTCCCGTTGACGTGCAGGAGCTTGATTGCGATTTCTATGTCTTCTCGGGCCACAAGATGTTTGCGCCGACGGGGAGCGGCATCGTTTACGGCAAGGCGGAGCTGCTTGAGCGGATGAACCCGTTTCAGGGCGGCGGCGACATGATTCGCAGCGTGACGTTTGAGAAGACAACTTACGCGGGGCTGCCGAGCAAGTTTGAAGCGGGCACGCCTGCCATCGCTTCGCAGATTGGATTGGGCGCGGCGATTGATTATCTCAACAGCATCGGGCGCGAGCAGTCCGTCGCTTATGAGCAGGAACTGCTGCGCTACGCGACGGAGAAAATCTCTGCCATCGAAGGCGTGCGCATCATAGGCCGTGCGAGAGAGAAGGCCAGCGTTCTCTCCTTCATCATCGAAGGCGTTCACCCGCACGACATCGGCACAATCCTGGATCAAGAGGGAATCGCCGTTCGCGCCGGACATCACTGCGCGCAGCCCGTCATGCAGTATTTCAAAGTTCCTGCGACGGCGCGCGCATCGTTTGCTTTCTACAACACGAAAGAGGAAGTTGACGCGCTCGCACGTACTATCGAAAAAGTTATAGAGGTCTTTAGTTAGTGAATGATGAATGGTAAATGGATGAAAGACGTTTTTTGGTCTATTCACCATTTACCATTTACTATTTACCATTTACGAATATGTCAGAACTGAGTGAGCTTTACCAGCAGGTCATTCTTGATCACAACAAGAAGCCGCGCAATTTTCATAAACTTGAGACGGCGAATCGAAGCGCCGAGGGCTTCAATCCTCTGTGCGGCGATCAACTCGTCGTGTATCTGGATTTGGAAGATGATGTGGTGAAAGACATCAGCTTTGAAGGCTCAGGCTGCGCCATCTCGAAAGCGTCTGCGAGCATGATGACGCAGAGTGTTAAGGGGAAAAATAGAGAAGAGGCTGAAAAACTTTTCACGGAATTTCACCGGATGGTGACAGGCGAGTTTGACGAAGAGAATGAGCCGAACGATCTCGGTCGCCTGAAAGTCTTTTCGGGCGTGCGCGATTTTCCGGCGCGCGTCAAATGCGCCAGCCTCTCATGGCACACGATGCACGCCGCGCTCAAGGGCGAGGGCATGGTTTCTACAGAATGAAGTTGTAGGGGCAGGGCTTGTCCCTGCCCGCATTGCGCGAATGCGCAATCAGATAGTTGCGCTTTCAGTTAATTTTGAATGTAATGAATCTTGATGATCGTCCTTGCAGGACGATGCGGGCCGTGGACTTGTCCCTGCCCCTGCGAAATTGTTTTGACGGCCAGCAAAGGCCGTCTTTCTTTTTATACGGCTGACAAAGAAGATGAAGATGGGCATAATGTTTCTATCTTTGGAGACAGCCATAGTGAATATCAAAGTTATCGAGTTGCGGGAGATTCGTCTGCCTCTCGTCCATTTTTTTGAGACGAGCTTTGGGCGCACGACGGAGCGTCGCATACCTCTCATCCGTGTGATGGACGGGGATGGCGCGGAAGGCTGGGGCGAGTGTACTGCGGGCGAAGAGCCTTTCTATTCTGAAGAGTGGACGGAGACGGCTTGGTCCACGATGAAAGAGTTTCTTGCGCCGATGGTTCTCGGACATGAAGTTGAACGCGCGGCTGATGTTTACTCTTTGATGAAGGCTGTGCGCGGGCATCGCATGGCAAAGGGCGCGATTGAAGCTGCGTGTTGGGATTTGGAAGCAAAGCGTGTTGGCGTTCCTTTGTGGAAACACGTTGGAGGCGTGCGCGAAGAGATTCCGTGCGGTGTCTCGATAGGCATTCAGGATTCGCCGGAGGTTCTGCTTGAGAAAATTGCTAAAGAACTTTCTGACGGATACCAGCGCATCAAGATTAAGATTAAGCCGGGCTGGGATTTGAAGATTATCGAAGATGTGCGCGCACGCTTCCCTGAAATACTTTTGATGGGCGACGCTAATTCCGCTTACACGCTTGACGATGCGCCGCTCTTTCGCGCGTTAGACGAGTTTAACTTGATGATGATCGAACAACCGCTCGCGCACGATGACATACTCGACCATGCACGGTTGCAGCAACAGATAAGGACGGCCGTCTGTCTGGACGAATCAATTCATACGAGCGCAGATGCGCGCCATGCGATTGACGCGGGCGCGTGCCGCATCATCAACGTCAAGCTGGGGCGCGTCGGCGGGCACACTGAAGCGAAACGTGTTGAGCGGGTTTGCCGCGAGCGAAATATTCCTGTCTGGTGCGGCGGGATGCTTGAATCGGGCATCGGGCGCGCTCACAACATCGCTATGGCGACGCTCGAAGGTTTTACACTGCCGGGCGACGTGTCTGCCAGCTCGCGCTACTGGGAAGAGGACATCATAGAGCCTTCCGTCACAATCACGGAGCGCGGAACAATCAAAGCGCCCGACGGGCCGGGCATCGGTTATGACATAAATCATGCGCGTATTGAATCTCTCACAGTGAGAAGAGAATTGATGAGAGCCGGTTGAAAAAAAAGATTCATGCCCCAGCTTATCAACAGAACTTTAGCCAGCGAGCTTCTCAGCTACTTTCAAGAGCGTGAGAGCCATGTGTTGAATCTCGTGCGCGCGTTGGTTGAGACGGAATCGCCTTCGGGAGATCTGGATGGCAGCCGCGCGGTTGTGTCTCTGCTCGAAGAAGCGGCGCGTGCATCGGATGTTGTTACTTCCATTGAGCGCGTTGAGAGTGTTAATTATGGAGAGCATCTACTGATTCGCGCTTTCGCTGATCGCGCTCATCCGGTTCTTGTTCTGGGCCACACGGACACAGTGCATCCGCGCGGATCTGTGCCGGAGCGGCCCTGGCGCGTTGAAGGCAGTCGCATCTACGGGCCGGGCATCTTTGATATGAAAGCGAATTGCGCGCTGGCTGTGGAAGTTCTCAGGGCGTTCGCTGCGCTCAGGATTGTTCCGCGATTTTCTGTCGCGCTGCTTTTGACCTGCGACGAAGAGACGGGAAGCATGACTGGACGCGCTCTGCTCGAAGATGTTGCGCGAGATTCGCCGTGTGCGTTGGTGTTGGAACCGCCCGCGACGGGTGGACGTGTGAAGACCGGGCGAAAAGGCACAGGCATATTTTCTCTGAAGGTCGAAGGCCGCGCGGCTCATGCCGGACTTGAGCCTGAGAAGGGCGTGAGCGCAGTTCTTGAGTTGGCGCGACAGGTCGAGCGGCTTCACGGCATGACGGATGCCGCGCGCGGCGTCACGATCAACGTCGGAGTAATCGAGGGGGGCACAAGGTCGAACGTCGTGCCCGCAGAAGCGTCCGCAGAGATTGATGTGCGCTTCATCGCTGCGGAAGATGCGCGGCGCATCGAAGAAGAGATTTTTAACTTACGCCCGTTTGATGAACGCGCGCGGCTCACAG
>JBAWGU010000620.1:0-12347 GCA_049593215.1 Pyrinomonadaceae bacterium | reverse complement strand
TCTTGTAAAGAACGACTCCATCCTCTTTCTCGAGATGCTCGCTTAACTCTTCTCCCAGTTTGTGCCGGGTGTCATCGCTGTAGCCTTTAATCGGCTGGACGACGGGCAGACAGGATTTATCAGCCTCTCGTAAAGCTCTTTCCATGAGCCTGTCGTAGTTGGTTGTCACGAGTAGCTTGAACGGCCTGCGGGCTAACACCTTGAGGATTCTTGAAGGCTCGCGCTGCGCGTCCGGTAGGATATTTCTCAGGTGTCTAATCAAACTTGGCGCGTCTCTTTTCAGCTTGAAGTGAAGAGCGACACGCGCCAGGTCTTCTATCCCCAGACGCCAGAGATCCTGGTAATCTTTTAGTGAATCGTCTGCCTCGACCCGAATCAGCTTTTGCAGATCAGGCACAGGTTTTTTTAACAACTTCTCAAGCAGAAGTCTGTTCACCTCCTGGCCCAGAGGCAGACCTTTGTTTCCGTCGCCAGCAAGGTTGACGGCTGCTCCGAGAAAAGGGACACACTCACACTCCGGCCCATAGATGCGCTCTATGATCAGCTCCCAGTGGTCTTCGCTGATTTCAGTCGGAACCATTTCTCTTGCTCCCCAGAACAACAGTCAGGATAGCACGCCTGTGGATGCCATTACTTTACAGTTTTACTCGCGGCCTTGCGGCTTCGCTTCTTTGCGCCTTTGCGTGCGCGTGCCTTTTTCGATGCGGCTTTGCCAGCTTGACCGTTCATGCTCGCCTTCACGGGTTGATCTTCGGGCCTCGGTGGTATGAGCGGATCATTGGCGTTGCCGTAGTGTTGATAGGCTCCCCAAGTTGATCCATCGTGGATGATCAAATTGCGGGCGACGGCGAGCGACTCGGAGAGGCTTTGAGGGTCGGGGCGCTTCTCTCTCTCCTCAGCCTGAGAAGCTGCGCGGCGTCTCCCTTTGGGCTGCGCGCTCTCTGCCGCACCGTCTGCTTGTTTATCATCAAGCTTGACGCCGGTCAGCACATATAAGTAAAACGCCCTGGCGAAAGTGACTGCGAGGTCATCTTGCACGGGCCAGCCCGCGCCGATGTAATTGCGCACGCCGCGCTCGAAGAAGGCTTCGGCGATTCCGGCGAGGCTGCGATTCATCTCTTCAGCCGTCAGAGGCTCCCCCTTATTGACGACGGCTGAGAAGCAGGCGTTGGCAAAAACAAGACGCGGCACTTTACGCGCGCGAAAGATTTCCCGCGCAGAGAGCGTACACTTTTCGCCGAAGACCCAGCCGCCGTGCGATGGATTTTTCTCGTCGAAATAACCGTGCCCAGCGTAATGCACGACATCAAAGCCGCCGTCGAGAATGAGGCCCAGAATCTCCACAGGGTCACACTCGGCGTCGCCGATGCGATCAACGACATCTATATCCAGGTGATAGTCCTGCTTGATCTGGTTGAGCAGCTTGACGACGGCGCGACCTTCGGCGCGCGCGCCCGGCAACTGGAAAGCAGGTTCGGGCGCGGGGTCTGCAATGACCAGCACGCGCAGACTTTCGTTGAGTTGCGGCGCGATGCCCGGAGTCGAAGAAAGCAGCGTGCGGAATTGCCGCGTGAGTTTCAGGTGCGTTCCTAAAAAGCGTATCCCTTCCGGGCCGACGTACCCGGCCATCTCCCATGGGAAAGAGGCTGTGCTTCTATCGAGGATCATTGTTAAAGCTTTATCCGTGTCGAACAGCTTTTGAAAATCTTCATGAATGACGCCCGTGTTGAGCAACCGCCCGTAGGTCTCCTGCTCTTCCCTGTTGGTAGAATCCACAAGATGTTTGGCGATGCCGTCTGAGAAGAATGATTGAATCTCGACTTCTCGAACGGGAATCACGGCGCTCTCTGTTAAGGCGGAAAGTCTGAAGGTGTCGCCGTCGCGCTCGATGGTGATGCGCGGCCCGAACTTAGCTGACTGAAATTCGGGGGGAGGCACAAGAGCCTTCTCCGCTTCCGTCTCTTCATAAGTTGGCAACTCTTCATGCGTGATAGTGATGTCAAGCTTCGTGGCCGAGTCTTCATTCTTGACAGCTTCAAGTTTCTTGAGGATTGAGCTGTACCGGGCTGGGTCCCTCTCAACTATAACGAGCTGATTCAAGGGGCTGCGCACGCTGCCGTCTCGCTGCGTCACATCACTTTTCTCAGCCATATTTTTTTGCTTCAGCCTCTGCTCCTCAATCAAACGATGAAGCGCATCGCAGACGCCAAAGAGCAGACCTCTCAGCGCGCTATCCTCGTCCAGATTGCCCGTGCCCGAACCGATCAAAACAGTCGCAAACTTCCTTAACTCAAGCGCCGTGATAGCGTAAGTGACGTTGAGCATCAGGTAACGCAAATCATAGCGACTGAAATTTCCCTCCTCTCCCATTCCGGCCAACATTACGGCCTCTGCGCCAATCTGCTTGTGCTTGACGGGAATGAAGAAGACCTGTCCCAATTCGCCGCCAATCATAGACTGCTTGCCCGCCTGACTAATCCAGTAGTTAAGCTTTTTGTCCAAAGCTCCGACGGCCTTGATCGGGGTGACGCCTTTGTAGTGTCCGACGACGACGACGGGCGCTTCGATTTGCCGCACGTCTCCTTTGACAACTTTGATGCTCAGCTTCGTGCGCTTGCCGTCAGGGGCTTTCGCCTGCCGCTCCCTCTTCTTCTCTTTCAGTTCTTCAAGAACCCTGGCAGGCCGCGACTCGCCCAGCACGGCGCGCATCAACGTCTCTTCCGCAGCGCGCTGTTCTTCGGGCGTGACTTCGTGCTTTTCCTCGCGTTCCGCGCGCAACGCAATGTCCTCAAGCTCGCTGCCAATCTGGTGCTCCGCAATCGGGCGATGCCAGCGCGAGCCTTCAACAAAGACCGCGCGCGTGACAATGGCCTGCGTCGGAAGGATAGAAGTGCTGCCGCGCTCCAGCAGTTCGTCAACGGCCTTGATGACTTTATCGTTTTTCGGAAGGCTGCCGTGATCCTCTTCCACGAAATAGTTGGTCACACCGTCAAGGAAACCTAAAGCGAAGGGGACGCGCCCGTCACCGTCATAGGTGGTGGTATAGTTAAACTCTCCCGGCCCGCCTATTTTCAACCCTGAAAGAGTCTGACGATTGCACCCTGCAATATAGATCATCCGCGCCGGATCAATCGTCGCAGGGTCTTTCAAGCCTTCATAAAAATCTCTGGCGCGCTTGAGATGTTTTTCGGAGATGGGAAAGTCGCCCCAGATGTCCCGACGGTAAAGCGGAGTTTCATCCGGCAGTTTGTCAGGCGCCGGAAGCATCTGATAGCTGCCGACGAAAGTGTTGATGATCTCAAGGATTGCTGAAAGGCTATGCTTGAGGTCTAGCTTGGCAAGCCAGCGAACCAATTTCTCCGCACCGGTCATCACCTGCGGGATAGTGTATGAGCCGTAATTCGGAGTGCCGAGCATAATCAAGCGCCCGCCCTGACCATCCACGCGCATCTTCTCCCAGAGAGTTTTCTTCTTGTGTATCAGGTTGCGCGCGACCAGCCCGCCCATCGAATGAGCCACCAGGTGAACGGGTTTGTCTTTGAGCTTACCTTCAATGAAGAACTTATCTTCAATGAAAGCGGCGAGGGCGTCTGACGCCGCGTTAATGTCTTTGCGCCAGTCGAAAGCGAAAGTCTCTACGTTCCAGCGAGCGCGCAGCTTGAGCACGGCGCGCGTGTAAGTGCGCTTGTCAACAATCGTGGCGTTGACCTTGAACTTCTTATCAAACTCGCTCTCGCCGTCATCCGTCAGCCGCAGCCGACCCGCCGCGCCCGCCACGATTCTGAAGAGATTGACCCAGACCAAATTCTGATCGCCGTTTTCGACGCTCACCAGATGAGAACCCATGATGCCCGGCAATATCACAACATGGCCGAGCGCAGTGTCGCGCGTCGGTCTGGCACGCGTGGCTAGTTCCTGTAGTTCCTCGAATTCATCGTCGCCGAAATATTCGCGCAACGCCGATTCGTCGGAAGCCGCCTTTGCGCTGCCACGGGTCGTGCGCTGCAACGTCTTCTGCAACTCATCCCAATTCATTTGCGTGATTTTTTGATGATTTGGATTTGCCATATGAGTCTCCTCGGATTAATGACCGGATAAATACTTTGTCCGGCGGTGAAGATGAAACGGCCAGCTAAGGTTGGAATGTCATTCGCAATTGTGTAGGCAATTTATGCGCCGACGTAGCAGAGTGATGTGCTTTGAGCGTGTAGGGTACTCTCCACGCTCAAATTCAAAGTCAGGTGAAAAACTTATGACCCAAGCGCCGTGCAGAGTATCACAGCTTTGTCTTCAGGTGTATCAATAATTTCAGCCAGCTACAGGCTTGCCTTTAACACTCTATGCCACTATCATTGCTTGCTGCAAAAGCTTTATGTGCAGAGGTGTGCGAGGCTCTAGCGGCTATTATACTCCGGTAATTTTTTGAGGCTTAATTAAGCGAGCACGCTCTTGCGGTTTTTCGAGGAGCCTGCTCTTGAAGGAGCGACATTTTGTTTAGCGATCAATTCCGTAGAGGCGAGTCAGAGAAACCACGTTTCAGTGGAGTCAAAAGCTCCGCGCTGATCTCAAATCTTTCGGATATGGCATGGAAGGTCTTTCAGTCTGTCAACAAGCGTTTGCCGGAAGGCGAAGCTGTCAGCCCGAAGTGGGCGCCCGGCAAGCTCCTCAAATCCTACGAGCGCACCAGCCCGCCACTGGGCTTCCCGCGCGAGACGGATTCACTCTGCCCGCGCTGCGTCAAAGAAGTTCGTAGCGCCGTCATCACCGGAGAGACGACTTTAGAGACCTTGATGCACTCTCATCCGGGCGAAATCAAGGCGCAGATTCTGGAAGAGAATGGTCAGGTCATCATGCGTAAGACTTGCCCGAAGCACGGCGAGTTTACGGATGTGATGGCGACCGACCCGAAATTCTTGGAAAGAATTGAATCGCTCTTTTTCGGGCGCGACTTTCGCGCGGCTGAAGATTCCGTAGTGCATCGTCACGGCACATCGAATATCAAGTTTGGGCGCGGCGCAGTTCTCACAGTTGACCTGACGAATCGCTGCAACATGATGTGTAATCCATGCTTCATGGACGCGAATCAGGTTGGCTATGTTCACGAGCCGACGTTTGAAGACACGAAAGAGATTCTTGATCGCGCAGTCTCTTTCAAACCGCGCCGCCAGATTATCATTCTCTTTTCGGGCGGCGAGCCGACGCTCTCGCCCTACTTCCTTGACGCCGTTGCTTACGCGAAGAAGGTTGGCTTCTACCGCATCCTTGCCGCCACGAACGGCATACGCTACGCAGAGGACATAGAGTTTTGCAAACAGGCGAAGGCCGCAGGGCAGCACGGCGTCTATCTGCAATTCGATGGCGTCTCGGAAGAGAAAAATAAACACAGGGGCGTCGGCAATCTCTTTGACGTTAAGTTGCGCGCGATTGAGAATCTTGCCAGCGTCGGCATCAAGGTCACGTTAGTTACGACCATCGTCAACACGATTAACAACGATGCCATCGGCCAGATTGTAGATTTCGCCGCCCAGAATATTGATAAAGTTCAGACCATAGCCTTCCAGCCTGTTTCGTTTACAGGCCGCGATGAAGACGTGCCGGACGACGTGCGCATCCAGCAGCGCTACACGCTCGCTGGCATGACGCACGATCTCAAAGACCAGCTCGACGGAAAGCTTCAACCTCTGCGCGATTGGTTTCCGCTCTCATCGTATTCAGCTTTCACAAGTGTGATGGACATGCTGCAAGGCGCGGACGCGCCGTGGGGATGGTCCAGTTGTAACTGCCACCCGAACTGCGGCATCTTCACGCTGATGGTCGTTAATCGCAAGACGGGCGAATGGACATCTCTCTTCGATTTCTTCAACTACGAACAGTTCATCAAAGACGTGGCGGTGATTACGGACACTGCGCGCGGGCGTAAGCTCTCTTACGCGCAACTCGGCATGGCGATCATGCGCAACTTCGACGCTGAGCGCGCCCCCGCCGGATTTCCGATTTCGCAGATCATCAATCTCTTCAAGCCGTCTTCGACGAATTCAAATTCGGATCGTAACGACCGCATGAAGGTTCAGCACGCTTCGGAAGACCCGAACGACATCTGGCGCGTGCTCTGCGTCGAAGGCATGTGGTTTCAGGATTTGTTTAATTACGATTTTCGCCGCACGGAGATGTGCGTCATTCCTTACGGCACGCAGGAAGGCGAAATCTCTTTCTGCGCTTACAACACGGGAGTGGGCTGGCGGCAGATCATAGAGAACATGCACAAGACCGCAGGGCTTGCCGAATGGTACGAAGAGCATGGCCGACACGCCGTCTATGCCAAAGGCAAGAGCGTCCCCGGCATCAACCGCAAACATTCGCTCAGCCTGCCCATCGTCAGCCAGATTCTAGCGGAAGACAGAGGCGAGACGGTTGAAACGGTCACGCCTTACCTGATAGAAGAAGAAGAACAAGCAACGGTTTAGTCTGGTTATCTATAAACACTTGCCTCAAGACAACAGGCGTGAGAAAAGGATGGGAGCAGATTAAATTTGCTCCCGTCTTAATTTGACAATCTCATCAAACCTTATTATCTTCTCATCGCCAATTTGCGTGCCTATATCTCTGCTACTAGAGATACAATCTTAACTCACAACCCCACGGAGAAATGAAATGAAAAGAATGTTCCCCATTTTGTTACTTATTCTGCTCGCGTCCACAACTGCTTTAGCACAAGCCCAGAAAACGGATGCAACACAGGAGACTAAGACTACTGCCGCACCTTCTGACCCATTTACAGCGCAACTCATCCCACGTAATTCAAAAGTTTACATAGAACCCTTTGTTGCGGAGGGTGAGAAGCCAACGGGCTTTGAAACTTATCTTGCAGCCGCTATGCGCAAGAAGAATGTTCCGCTCATAATGGTCAACAGCTCGGACGACGCCGACTTTGTAATCTCCGGTTCGGCTAATAAGGCCGGAGCGGGCTGGGCTAAGAAGGTCTTTATGGGAGACTTCCGCTCGACAACTTCAGCTTCAGTTCAAGTAGTAAACACTAAAACCGGCGTGATTGCTTATGCTGATTCATCTCATAAATATTCCGCCAATCGAGGTATGCGTTCGTCTGCTGAGAAGCTGGCGAAGTATCTGAAGAAGAAGATTGAGGATGATGAAAAAAAGATGAATCGCCACTAGATAAATTAAAGGCGATCTTTGATTAAGGGGCGTGCTGAGATGCTTGCCCCTTTCTTTATGTTTAGCATTAGTTGCGAGTCGCTTTGGCTTTTCTATTCTAGGTGACACTTCAAACTCTGTCACAACTGCGCGAACAATTCCTCACGCCTGAACTTATCTGAAGCGAAAGCAGAGTATTAGAGAACACGAAGGCTGCGCTCTTCAAAGTTGTGCGGCATCGTGTTTGCCATGTGTGCGAGCGGCTTAATTATTTCAGAAGGAGTTCTGTCCAATGAAAAGATCGCTGGCCCTTATTCTGACGCTCTTGCTGCTCGCTCAAACCTGCACGCTTCTGGCCGCGCCGTCTTCACAGGAAGCAGTAAAAAGCCTCCAACAGTCGCAAGGCTCCGTCACGCCTTTGAGCAACAGGGAGGTGCTGGAGATGTTCAAAGCAAATCTGGCTTCCGAAGTCATCATCGCCAAAATTAATTCTTCCGTCTGCCGTTTCGACACTTCGCCAGCAGCTTTGCAGCAGTTAAAGGACGCGGGCGTGCCTGACGCCGTTCTGGTGGCAATGGTCACGGCCCCCTTGAGTGCGCCGTCAGGCAATCAATCTTTAGATGCGCCTGAACAGAGGAAGAGCGTCGCGTTGAAGATTCCAAACGGCACTCCCGTTGATATTGAATCAGCTTTTACAGTTAGCTCTCAAGAAGTGAAGGCAGGCGATTTTCTGAGCTTCCGGGTTGTCAATCCTGTGTTGATTAACGGCGTGACGGTCATCGCGGCGGGCGCGACCGCAACCGCGCGCGTTGATAAATCATCGAGGGGCGCGCACTTCGGACGCGCGGGCCGTCTCGTCTGGACACTGCAAGATGTGACGGCTGTGGATGGAACGCGGATTCCATTACAGTCCGCAGGCAGGGCAGTCGGCGATAGCAAAGGGGCTAAGGTCGCCACGCAAATGATTGTCATGGGCGCACTGCTCTGGCCCATCGCGCCCATCGTCTTGTTCCACGGCTTCAAGCGCGGCGAGAACGCCTTCATCCCTGCTGGCAAACGCTTCGAGGTCTTCGTTCACGGAGACACGACGGTCAAAGCTAAGAACAGTTTTCAGTAATCAGTTTTCAGTTTGCAGAGAAAGCTCAACCGTTCGTTTCTGTAAACTGAAAACCGAAAACTGAAAACTGTCACTCATCACTGCTCTTATGCGGTCTCTGGACTTCGCGCAGGCGTGCGACTGTGTCGCGGATGCGTGTGGCGAGGCGTTCGATGGTCTCGACGCGGCGGCGCGCGGATTCGCTCAACTCTTCGCGCAGCAGCAACTGTGCCTGGCCCAGTACGCCCGTCAAAGGATTATTAATTTCATGCCTCACATTCGCTACCAGATCGGCAATCTCGGTTAATCTGGCTTCCTGCTCGGCGACGACAGAGCGCAATCTTTCTGCTGACGGCTCGTCGCCGTCCCGTCCGTTCGTTTCATCTGTGCTCATTCGCTTATCTGGCCTGTTGCGATCATGGCGTTGACAACTTCGAGCAGTGGGAGGCGCAAGTATTGCTGTTCGCGCGCGAGGGCAAATGCTTGCTCCGTGATATTGTGCTTCGGATAGACTGCATTAGCAAGATAAATATTCACTCGCCACAAATTTTTCACGCCCGTTTAGAGCGGCGCAGGCTCATCCAAACACAAAACCTGAGAGGAATGCTTCAGATACGTTCACGCGCACACGAGACGCAGTTGACAATGGGCTGCTTCATACGTAAATTTCTTTAGTCACTTCTTGCCGGATAGTGAAATGGCATCACACCTGACTCTGGATCAGGTTTTCTAGGTTCGAGTCCTAGTCCGGCAGTTATATTTCCTCTGAATCTACTTGCGACCTCAAGCTACGATACTCTATCAGCGATGAAGAAGCGGTGCGGAAGATGCGCCCGGAATCGAGAAGAAAGATTCTTCAATCGTAAAAGAGCTTCGGGCTTGCAACCGTATTGCAGAGATTGCCAGAGAACGCTGGCAAAAGCTCACTATACAGCCAACCGAAAATATTATCTTGAGAAGGCTGAGCGACAGCGTCTTAAACTAAAGACCATCATTCGGGAGGCTAAATCTCGTCCGTGCGCTGACTGTGGCGCTCAGTACCCCTATTACGTAATGGATTTCGATCACAGAGAGGGGAAAGAATTTAATTTAGGGGGCGCTCATGCCCGAAAAAGTGTTCAGGCTATCTTAGCTGAGATCGAAAAGTGTGATGTTGTCTGTTCTAATTGCCACCGCGAGCGATCTTTTCAGAGATTGCGCTAGGCAAAATCCTGCACTTGCTCTTCTTCAAGGAGTCTCATCAACAAGTTTGCCGCGCGTCTCCTTTTTCACTTTCACTGAATCGGGCGCGCGAAAGTATTGCCGGAGTTTCCAGCCGAGCACGACTACAGCGATGAGGCCCACAATCATCCACGTGAAGTCTCCCAGAAATTCGCTCATCGCCTGCACGCGGTCGCTGAAGATTTTGCCAAGCATGACGTAGAGCACAACCCACAGGGCTTCTCCTGCGAGATCGAAAAGGAGAAAGCGCGGCCACGGATAGCCCGCGAGTCCGCTCGTGAAATTGATGGGCGGGCCAAGCGGAGTCAGCAGCCAACGGCTCAGAAAAATTCCCGCTCCGCCCCAGCGCATCAACCAGTCTTCTGCGTGTTGAAGCCGTGCCTCGCCGCCGACCCAACGGCTCAGGCGCTTAGAAAGGCGGCGGCCACCCCAACGGCCCAGAGCGTACCCGATGTTATCGCCTAAGATAGCTCCTGCACCTGCCAGCGCGAGCACAGACCACCCGTTCATCTCTCCCTGCTGGACGAAAGAGCCTGCGGCAATCAGCATCAAGCTCGCGGGCATTGGAACGCCAATCGAGCCGACGAGCAGGACACTGAAGAGCACAGGCAGGCCGTAGATTCCGAGCGTGCTTAAGAGATATTCGCTGAGGCTCATGGCGCGCGGCCTCCGTCAGCAGATGGCGTTGGCGGAGGAGGCGGAGGCGGATAGGGCGGGCGTGAATGTATGATCGCTTCCTGTAGCTCGGAGATGAGAGTTTCGACGGGACGATTCTGCTCGCGCGCAATCTCTCTGAGCGGGCGACGGTCACGCGCTCGCGGCGGCAAACCTATCGCTTGATAGAGGACGTAGGGCGGCACGTGATAAGAATGAGCAACATAGTGTACGCTCATCCACGGGCGAACGGGTTCGTCTCTGTGCATCCGCCAGTAAGCGGCGTGGCGCACCATACGCACAGCAAAGAGGCCAGTGACCAGCACCGCCAGCACAAACGCCAGCAACACTAGCCATTGCCGCCAACTCAATTTTTTCATCACAACTTAAACAGGATGAGAGCGGAAGAGATGAAAAGCAAGTGTAAAAGATAAAGGATGAAAGAATGCCCACTCATCTGGACCAGCTATTCTTTCATCCTCTATCTTTCCCGCCTGACCCTTGCGCTTCAGGGTTTGCGCTTTTCATCTTCGCCTCTGCGCGCGTCTCTTTCGGCGGCCATGGCGTCGAATTTTTGTTGCTGCTCAGGGGTGAGCAGGGCGCGTATGCGCGTGCGTCCCTTCTCCCGTAGAGCGTCATAGCGCGGGCGGACTTCCCCACGTAGCTGGCGATACTCGTTGCGCGTCTCATCCACAATCGCGCGGATCTGCGTGGCCTGCTCATTAGTGAGATTGAGATCGCGGCGCATCGCTTCAATGAAATTATCTTTCTCGCGGCCCCGCTCGCCATGACCGCCTCTGGCCTGCAAGCGGTAGGCGCTGTCGAGCGCGGCCCCGGTCACACAGCCGAGCGCGAAGACGGCCAGCACTGCCAGCAAAATCTTGAGCCGTGTTTGTCCCCGAAAATTCATTTCGATGCCTCCGCGTCTTCATCTACGATTGTTGCCAGCACTTCATCATTTGAGAGCGGGTCTCTATCTTCAAACACGACATGCTGCACTCCAACATTGCTTGCGTTAAAGAGAGCTTCGTCGTTGAAGCTTTGCGAAGGCTCCATACGCATCTCTGTAAAGACGAGCAGGCCGAGCGCAAAAAAGGCGACGAGCGACATCGCCATCACAGCCCGTCGCATCAGGATGGAGAGCGCGCTCAATCCTTCGAGCGTCTCGCGCCGCTCTCTTTCACCCGCAATGCGCGCGCGCAAACGCGTGTAAAGAAACGGCGATGAGGCAATGCTCTCCGCCACCGTTTCATCTGAGGCGGACGCGCGCACTACCTCTCTGCCAAACGCGTCGAGGCGCTCATCTGTTTTACGTCGCTCTTCTCTTTTAGACATCGGAAATGTTGCCTCTCAATCTCTGAGAGTTATCAACTATGAAAACGATGACAACTCGCAGCAGGTTACAGCAATTTGTGTAGGACGCGGCGCAAGGCCGCACGCGCGCGATGCGCCCTGACTTTAACTTTCGATTCAGACCAGCCCATCAGCTTTGCGATTTCCGCAACTGTCATCTCTTCCGCGTCGAGCATCACAAGTGTCCGGCGGTCTTCGGCGCTGAGGCGAGAGAGAAGCTTATCAGCGAGGTCGCAGTTGACCGTGGCAGTTTCAATCCCCTGACCCGCCGTTTCGCTTGAGATGTGCTTTTTCAGTTGCGCTACTTCTTCATCCGAGAGCGCGGTCGCTGCGCTTTCCGGTCTACGCTTGATGCGCCGCAACTCGTCGTAGCAGGTATTGAAAGCGATGCGCGCGAGCCAGGAGGCGAAGGATGCTTCCTGCGCGTTGTTGAAATTCGGAAGAGCGAAATAGGCTTTCATAAAGCTCTCCTGCACGATCTCTTCCACTTGCTCGCGCTGTCGAAAAAAACGGCCCGCAATCAGAGCGACGCGCCGCCTGTGGCGATTGAAAATTTCTTCAAACGCCGCTTCGTCACCCGCCAGCACGCGGGCCACAAGCTCACCATCCGACGCTTCCGTCTTCGAGTCGGCAGGCGTCTCAAAGGCTAAAGTGTCAGGGCTATCTGTCATCTCATCCATCAATGATTAGCTCGCTCGCGCGTCCCACGCATCTTCGGAGGAGAGTTAAACAGATTATTCTCCGTCACCCAAGCGAAAAGTAGTGGTTCAATTTGAAAATGAGAGTGGGAAGAGTTGAGGCTCACCGCAGAGGCGCGGAGTCTTCGCAGAGATAGCGCAGAGAAAAGCATTCAACCTCTCTGCGTAAACTC
>JBAWGU010000619.1:0-15851 GCA_049593215.1 Pyrinomonadaceae bacterium | reverse complement strand
GACGCTGGGCGTGTTTGACGGGCTGCATCTGGGGCATCAGTTAATCATCCGAGCGGTTGTCGAGCGGGCGCGCTCTCTTGACGCAGTGCCGACTGTGATTACGTTTGACCCGCACCCGCGCGCAGTGCTTCACCCGCAGTCCGCGCCGCCTTTGCTGCAAACTTTCGATCAGAAGATTGAAGCCTTCGGCGTGCTTGGCATAGAGCAGGCCATCGTCGTCCGTTTCAATCAGGCTTTCTCGCAGATCAGGGCAGAGGATTTCCTGCGCGATGTGGTGTGCGAACGCTTGCAGGCGCGGGAAGTTTATCTTGGGCGCGGCTTCGCTTTCGGGCACAACCGCGAGGGCAACATCAAGTTGTTGAAAGAGGCGAGCGGGCGTCTCGGATTCCATGCTGATGAAGTGCCGGAGGTACGTCTGCGCGGACAGCGAATCAGCTCAAGCGGGATTCGTGAGCTGCTCTCGGAAGGGCGCGTGAATCTGGCGCGGCGTATGTTGGGACGGCCTTACGGGGTCGAGGGCCGCGTCATTCGCGGGCGTGAGCGCGGGCGCACGCTTGGGTTTCCGACAGCGAACCTTCACCCGCAAAATCGCGTCATACCACGTAGCGGAGTTTACGTGACGGCAACTTTAATCGAGGGCGCGTGGCGGCGTAGTGTAACGAACGTCGGCACGCGCCCGACGTTTGAAAGCGAGGCGGAACCTTCCGTCGAAACATTCGTTATCAATTGGTCAGGAGATTTGTACGGAGATGTTGTGAGAGTGCGTTTCCTGCATCGCCTGAGAGACGAGAGAAAGTTTGATTCGATTGAAGATTTGAGATTTCAGATTTCAAATGATTTGCAGACGGCGACAGAATACTTTGAGCGCGGCGGTGTGCGGCAGATGCTCTCGATAGTCTGAGTTAATGATGGACCAAATAGTTCACGCAAAGGCGCAAAGACGCAAAGAAAAGCACGCAGGGATAGCAAGGCTCTCAACGTCTTCGCGGTCGTCTTTGCGCCTTTGCGTGAACCATTACCGCATATTTCCGTCCAATGTTAATCCTCAGATTCAAGTCTTGAGACTTGTGATTTGAAATCGAGACAGGATTGCGATGTTTTATTCGTATTTATAATTTGATGGCAACAGTAGAAAACAATCAAGCTTTGGTTTTGAAGGCGAACGGCAATGGCCGTCATGGTAAGTCTGTGTCTGGCGGCAACGAACATGCAACGCGTGTTGAGGCGTTGCCTGTGAGCGTTAAAAAAGGGACGGGTGCTGAGACTCCTTTGGTGCTGTTGTCGGGCAAGCACACGGAAGAGGCTGACCGTGAAGATTTGAGCATTAAAGGGCACGGGCTGCGCGGTTGGCTTCATGCGGCACGGATTGGGCGCGTGCTCGGAATGCTTTCCTTCTATCTCTACCTTGACGGCTACGACATTCGTTACAACTTCAACCGCCGCGTCGCCGTTCGTCTTCGTGAAAAGGCAAGGGCGCGCGGGCGCGTTGCGCTCTTTCAGGAATGGAGCCGTGACGTTGACCGTCGCGCGCTTGATAAGCTGACGCGGCTTGCGCGCTACTTCATCTTTCGCGGCGCGCAGGGCGCAAGCAAAGAGGAGCGGCTGGAAAAGCAGGGACGCTGGCTCAAAGAGCATCTCATCAAGCTCGGCCCGACCTTCATCAAGATCGGTCAGGCGCTCGGCACGCGCGGCGACCTGCTGCCGCTCGCGTATGTCAAAGAGCTTGCGTTGCTGCAAGATCAAGTGCCTGCGTTTCCGACCGCCGAAGCGTTCGCGCGCATAGAGGCGGAGCTTGGGCGCACGGTGCAGGAAGTTTTTGTTGAGATTGATGCCGAGCCGGTTGCCGCAGCCTCTCTGGGACAGGTTTATCGCGCGCGGCTGCATACGGGCGAAGAGGTTGCGGTCAAAGTTCAACGCCCGAACCTGAAAGAGAAAGTCAGCTTTGACATCTCAATCCTTCACGAGATCGTGCGCGCAGTTAATCGCTTCTTCCCGCAGGCTCAGGAGAATGCCGACTGGGACGGGATGCTGCGAGAGTTTACCGAGACCATCTTTGAAGAGATGGACTACGTGCAGGAAGCGCGCAACGCAGATGCCTTCCGCGCGAATTTCAAAGACTGGCGCGCGATTCGCGTTCCGAAAATTTACTGGTCCAACACGACGGAGCATGTCCTCACGATGGAGTTCATGCGCGGCACGAAGGTCACGGACATCGAAGCTTTGCGCGCTCGCCGTATCTCTCCGGTGAAAGTCAATCGCCTGCTCATACGCACCTACCTGAAGCAGTTGCTCGAAGATGGCTTCTTTCACGCAGACCCGCATCCCGGAAATCTTCTGGTGATGGATAGCGGGCATCTTGCCTTCTTCGATTTCGGAATGACGGGCCGCATCACGCCGCGCCTGCAATCTCTGATGATTGACGCTTTCTTTCACGTCGTCAGCAAAGACATTCACGGGCTGGCGCAGGACTTAATCAACCTGAATTTTCTGAAGCCGAGCGTTGACCCTGAGCAGGTGCGGCCTGTGATAGAGGGACTCTTCCAGCATTACCTGAACCTGAAGCTTGGCGAAGTGAACTTCAAAGAGTTGACTTACGATCTGGCGGAAGTGATGTACGACTATCCTTTCCGTCTTCCCGCCAACTTCACCTACATCATGCGCGCGCTGCTGACTTTGGAAGGCATAGGCATCGTCACAGACCCTGAGTTTAGTTTCTTCGACACGGCCAAGCCTTACGCCAAAGAGTTTATGCTTCGTCGAGAAGGCAAGCAGTTTCGTCGGCTCGTGCTGGACAAACTCACGGGCCGCGACAGCGATGGGCGCATCGAGTGGAGCAAGATGTGGAAGCTGGCGAAGATGGCCGCGAAGATGTATCTGGAAAAGTAAGTTAGGCGAATCAAGCGTTGATAAGAGATTAGCTGATAGCGGATTCCCTTTGCGCTCCTTGTCGTCTTCGCCTTTGCGCCCTTTGCGTTTAAGCTCAAGTTTAACCGCAAAGGGCGCAAAAAGGTTTTTCGCAAAGGTCGCAAAGAGAGTCCTACTCTTGATTCGCATAAGTTATAATTCGCTCATGCGAACAGGGAAGTTGACAGATCGTGAGTTGGCGGTACGGCGCGGCGTTGACTTCCTCTACAGCTTTGCCTGCAACCCGGAGAACTTCGCCGAGTGCGGCAGCGACCTCACCTACTGGTTCCACTTCATTGCCACCAGAGATAAGAATGCCGAGCTGCGACGCGTGGCGCGCAAAATGGGCAAGGAGCGCGCAAGGCAGTGGCGTCTGGATAATCCCAAAATCCCTGCCGACGCAGACGCCGAAACTATTTACGACCTCATCTTTGGCAACGACACTGCTGACCGGCTGGGCTTACCCGACAATAAAATTAAAGAGCGACTGCGGCGCGCTGCGCTAAAGTTTCCGGTGAGCGATTACCTGTCGTTTGATCCGGCAGTCGAACCGCCGCCGCGCGATGTGCCGGAACAATGCAAGTGCGGCCTATGGAATAAGCGCGGGCGCAAGGTTTGCCGCCGGTGCAAAAAGCGTCTGAAGATGATGACGCGCTACGCCGTCTGGTATGACGCCCTCATCAGAACATACATTGCCACTTGCTACGGCGTTAGTTTGGGCGCAAGCTACAGTGAGACGCTCAAATGGCTGCCCGTGATGCGCCCCTACCGCGCGAGCGGAAAACCTTCCCACCCTGAATTTTACGATACCGTTTACGCCATCACGCATGTCGTCTATACGCTCAACGATTACGATAAATATCGTCTCTCACCTGAATGGCTGCCGCAGGAGTTCTCGTTTCTGAAAGCTAATCTGAAGGAAGCGATAGCGTTGGATGACCCTGAGATGGTCGGCGAGATTGTTGACACGCTGAAGTCTTTCGGGATGGAAGACGATCACCGCTTGATTCACGCAGCGATGAAATACCTGCTCTCAAAACAGAATGCTGACGGTACGTGGGGCGATACCGATGCGGAAGATGTTTATGCTAATTACCACGCGACGTTGTGCGCGGCGGGCGGTTTGATGAATTGCGTCTGGCACGGCGAGAGATTGAGTCTCCCGAAATTGAAGCGGTGGCTTATTGCTCTTCCTCGATAATGAAATCCGCCAGCTTGCCATCTTCCGTTAAAGCAAATCTTAGATAGAGCGTGTGCTGGCCGAGCGCAACTCGATAAAGGCGAGCGCGTCTCTTATCTTCCTTCTCTTCTTTAAGAAACTTGAAAGAGCGAACAGGGCCGTAAGCGGCGAGGCGCTCGGCTGTTGATTTGAAAGCGTCCGTCGAGAGCGTTGCGCGTTTCTCCGGCGTGTACATCTCAAGGGTCGGCTCGTCCTTAAGAATCCGGTTCAACTCATTCTTGAGCGCAATGGTCGTTTGCTCATCGTTGTCTGCGCTCGCAGTTATAGAATCCATCGAGAGCGCGGGGACGTAGAAGCGCGCGATGCCGCGACCGATGCGGCTGTTAAGACTTGCATCACCGAGATTGCAGAGAATGATAATGGTGAGATGATCGTCAACGTAGCGCGTGAAGGTGGCTGAAAAACCTGCCGTCAATCCGCCGTGCCGTATGACGCGATGGCCGAGCAGGCTCTCTATGTTCCAGCCTAAGCCGTAAGGATACGCATCGCCCTTGCTGAGCTTAACCGGAATCCACATCTGGTCCTGAATGCTCTTTGGCAACAGCGTCCCGCTATCGAGCGCGGCTTCCCATTTCGCAAGATCGAGCACGGTTGAGACGATTGCGCCCGCCGAGGTGAGGTCTGTGAAATCCGTGTCGCGGTGTTCGAGCGCGCCGTTGACCCACTCGTAACCTGCTGCGCGATTCCTGATGATCGTTTTCGGGTCGCGATCCGTAGTCGAGTTCATACCGAGCGGTCGAAAGATTTTCCGGCGCATGAAGTCCCAGTAAGTTTGCCCGCTCGCCTTTTCAATAATCATCCCGAGCAGGCTGTAGCCCGTGTTGCTGTAGGACCAACGCTCGCCCGGCGGAAAATCCAGCGGATATGCCGCAATCGTCTTGATGAACTCTTCCTGCTTCAAGTGTTTCGACAACTCAAAACCGCTCAAGCCCGTGTAGTTTCTGATGCCGGAAGTGTGCGTGAGCAACTGCCTCACAGTAATCTCATTCCACGCTTGCGGAACCGGAGGAAGATATTTGCTGATCCTGTCATCAAGATTAATCTTGCCTTCCTGCACGAGCATCATCACGGCGCTCGCCGTAAACTGCTTCGTCACAGAGCCAATCTCAAACACAGTCTCTTTCGTTGCAGGCACATTCAACTCGACATCCGCCAGCCCGTAGCCCTGCGCCCTGACCAGTCTGCCGTTGTAAATGACAGCGACAGCCGCGCCCGGAATGTGCTGCTCACTCAGGCGCGCGCGAACAAAATCGTCAACTCTATCTGCTTGTGCAAGCGTTGAAGAGAAGAGAGTGATGGCAACGATGAGCAGGCTTCGCGCTGTGCGGTTCATCAAATAGCCTTTCAGTGTTTGAAGGTTTTAGAGGAGGATGCGGAAGCCTTTGAATTTTCTGATTGATGAGAGTAATCCAATATTGGGTGTCCACAAAAATCTTGTTCACGATTGTTTCTTCGGCGCTCCATACAAATAATGATCTACGTTGATAGAACCGTCGGTTGGCACATTATCCCAAGTCCCTTCAGGCGCGCTGTCACTAATCTCTCTAATCTCTTCCCAGATCGTCTTTGGATTAGCCTTATCCTGCGCCTCTAGCTGCTCTATAAAGTTTAAGACCTCGCGTTGCTGCTCAGGCGGCAAAGCTTTGATTTTCTCTAAAATGGATTGTTCGACTTCCGTTGACATCGGTCTATATCTCCTTCACAAACCATTCTAGTCTCGCTTGCAATTAACTAACAAGACCTCTCTCAAAAAGGCCAACGCCTGCGGTCATCTCCACACAGTTCAAGTCGTGTGCCGGGTTTGTCTGACAGTCGTATGAAGGCGCTCGCGCATACGCAGTTGCCAGTTGCGGCGCGGCAGCTCTTCATCTTCAAACTGTCCGAGAGCTTCTGTGAGAGTCTCGCCGCCTGCCTGCCGCGTTTTCAGGTACAGCAAAGCGGTGATGACTGCGCTAAAGGAAAGAATCAGCGCGTTGATGGGAAATGAAACGATTTGATAGATGTTGCCGAAGAGATGCGCCTGGCCGCCTTGCAGGTGGAGCATTTTGATGAGCGAGATAACGAGAAAAGCCAGCACCCCCGCAGACATAATCGGCATGAAGAATTGGATGAAGACAATAAAGATGACTGTGCGCCTTGACCTTTTCACCAGCGTCTTCGAGCGTCTTAAGGCCGCGCGCCCTTTTGTGTCTTCCATCATCACTGTCGGCGTCACCATCGAATAGTGGACCATCATGTAGAGTCCGGGAATGACTAACAGAATCATTCCTATCATCGTTAAGAGACTGACCATGAGAGTCGTTCCGAAAAAAGGTTTGAGCCGCTTCCTGAGAGCGGCGAAAGCTGTGCGAAGCTGAATCGGACGAAGCGGCGCGGCGAGGAGTTGCGTCACGAGGCGCGTGGTGATGCCGATGACGACTGCTGCCGTAACGAAGGCGCAGAGCACCTGAAGCAATGAGAGTAAAATGCTGCCAGTGATGAGAGCCGCGTTTTTAGAAACCAGCCCGCGCGCCTCCGCAATGTTGAAGCTTAATTGCAGGACGTTGACGATGAACAAAGGAATATAGACGAGCAGCACTAAGCGCAGGAAGACAGGCAGGTGCTCGCTGTAGAGTGCAATCGCGCGGCGCAGCAGAATGGCCGCGCCTTCGGAGTTGGCGCGCAATGCGCTGGCGAACGCTCCCGCGTTAGCAGGTCGCTCATCAGGACTCTTGGAGAGCGCAGACATAACCGCCTGCTCGACTTTTTTTGGAACACGCTTCTCCTTAAGCGGCGGTGGCGGCTCTTCCTGATGTTGCCGCCTGACGGTGGCGAAATCTCCCTTGAAGGGAGTCTGGCCTGAGAGCATCTGGTAGGCTATAACGCCGAGGCTGTAGATGTCCGCGCGCGTGTCTAAGGTTTCGCCGCGCCACTGTTCGGGCGACATGTAGAAAGGAGTGCCGAGCGTCGCGCCGACACGCGTCAGTCCGTCGGTAGAGGCTGTGCTCAAAGCGCGCTGCTGATCACCCGTTGTGCGATGCTCAAGGATGCGCGTTCGGTCGGTTTCGCTCGCGCTCTGCTGTATTTGCGTGGCTGCTTCTGAGAGGTCCACACCTGCGGATGCGTTTGGAAGCGCCAGCGTGTCAGACTCTGTAAGCTCTGTTTCGCGCGCCGCCTCTTTCGCAGTATGGCTCGACGAAGAATCTGCGGCTGCGCTCATGGCCTTCTCGTCTGCCACGCGCGCGTTCGTTATCAGCGTTGGTAATTCCTGAGCTAAAGCGATAGAGGATGCGCTTGCGGAAGTAGAGACGTTTGCAGCTTGTGCGGACGCAATCTCGGCTGAATCTGCGAGCTTGGCGATTCCGAAGTCTAAAACTTTGACCGTATAGCCGCCTCTGTGATTAGGCTCAAGCCAGATGTTATCCGGTTTCAAATCACGATGGATGATGCCCTGACGGTGCGCTTCGTCCAGAGCCGAGCAGGTCTGTTCAAGAATATCCACCACCCACTCAAGCGGCAGGCGCGACTCTTCCGCCAGCACCTCCGCCAGCGTGCAGCCGTCCAGGTATTCCATCACCAGATAAGCGACGCGCTCCTGACCGACGCGCGCGAAACCGAAATCCGTCACGTCAACCACGTTCGGATGACGCAAACGACCCGCCGCACGCGCCTCGCGCCTGAACCTTTCGACAAACTCCGCGTGCTCCATGAACTGCGGCGCAATAACTTTGAGCGCGACGGGCCTGTCCGTCCCGACGTGCATCGCCAGATAGACAGCGCCCATGCCGCCTCTGCCAAGTTCGCTTTCAATCAGATACTTTTCATCAAGCGTCTGACCGATTAAGTGAGTTAATTCCATTTGAGCCTTCTAAATTTTGAATGCCAGAGCATATTTCTTTAAAGTGAGTTTACGCCTGACAAGATTCTAACTCCGACTCAAATCAGCGGGTCGAAGTTGTCGTTCTCCTTGTTGTCACATGCTATAAGATATATCTTGAAAATACAAAATAGTCTAAAATCAATTTAGTAAGGCCATTCCTGTGAGCAGGTGAAGAAAGTGGCTGACGACCTATTCTTTGAAGTAGCTACTCCTTTAGGCTTCAGGGTTCGTGTGACACGCAATTACTGGGAGTTGATTGTGACAGTCAAACATCCTGTCATGCGCGGGCGAGAGGCGGATGTACGGAACGCTTTGCGAGAGCCTGACGAGATTCGACGAAGCCGCAACGACAGGGCTGTGCATCTCTTCTATCGAATAGAGCGTCCAAAGCGATGGATTTGCGCTGTCGCAAAGCGGCTTGATGGAGACGGCTTTTTGATTACGACATTTCCAACAGATGCTATTAAAGAAGGCGAGCGTATATGGAGCAAGTAAAAGTTTTTTATGACCACACAGGAAATACTCTGACCGTTTGGTTCGGTAATCCGCAAGACGAATACATCTGCGAAGAGACTGGCGACGAAGTAATCTTGATGAAAGATCAGCAGGGACGTGTGATTGGCTTTGAGAAGTTAAACTTCTCTGTGCCTGCACCTGAACAACT
This sequence comes from Pyrinomonadaceae bacterium, assembly GCA_049593215.1. GTDB lineage: Bacteria > Acidobacteriota > Blastocatellia > Pyrinomonadales > Pyrinomonadaceae > JBAWGU01. The sequence goes on along the minus strand of JBAWGU010000619.1, from coordinate 7,184 downwards.
GGAAGTTGCGCTTGAAACGGTTTGAGACTGATTGACCTTGAGGGTAGAAATAAAATGGCGGCTCAAAACAGAGCCGCCATTTTAGCTTGAGAAAACTCGTTGCTTTACTTCGCGGGCGCTTTCGACCCGTTCTCCGCCGGAAGGTTCAAGCGGTCTTTGAACAGGTTGAGCAGGAGCAGCGTGCCGATGCCGCCCGCGCCGTCGCTTGAGCCGCCGGAGGCGAGAATGTCCGGTGTGATACGAACATTCTTTTCGCCGATGACTTTGAGCGTTTCGACTAAAGCGACACCGCTTGCGCCAAGTGCGTTGACCTGTTCGTGATAAGCGACGCCCTGAGCCTCGCCCATCAAGCGGACTTTTTCCGCTTCGGCTTTACCTGTCGCAAGAATGTAGTGCGCTTCGCCGTCCGCTTCGGCCTTGCGCTGTTCTGCGCGCTTGCCTGCGATTTCGACGCCGACGGTTTCGGCCATCAAATCTTTCTGCTTGTCCGCATTCGCGCTGGTCTTCTCCAGTTGGATGCGCTTCTCTTCGGCCTCGCGCTGAGCGTTGTACATGTTCTGCCTCTGCTCCGCGAGAATCTTTTCGGTCTGCGTCTTCATCAACGCTTCAGGCAAGTGTATGTGGCAGATCAAAACATTCACGACATCCACGTGATACTTCAAGAGGTGTGCGCGAACGCGAGCCTCTGCGCGCTCCTGCTCTTCGTGGCGATTTTGAAGGTAAGCCATCGCAGAAGATTCAGAAGCCTGATTGCGGAAGATGGAGTCAATGAGCGGGTGCATCACGTTCTGAATCAAGCGATCAATGCCGCCGATCTTGGCAACCATGAAGGGCGCATCTTCCGGCTTGACGCGAAAGACGACGCGCACTTCCAACTGCATCGTGAAGCCGTCTTTCGAGATGACCTCGAACGGGTTGAAGGTGTTGACGACTTCGCCCGCAGTCCATTCGACTGTCTGGTTTGTAGTTGGAATAATAATCGGCGTAATCGCCAAAGTGTTGACGTAGTAGCGACCGGGGCCGACGACGGATTCCTGTATGCCGCGATAACCTTCGGGCACAACGTAAGCTTCGTGCGCGCCTTCGTCTAAACGCCTGTCAGCAGGATCGCCGGTCATCAACTCGGCTTTAATCTCGTCGGCAGTTCTCCGGTCATCAATCTTATCCAGACGCGCCGCCGAGACTTCAGCCTGTGCCTGCTCTTCGCGCTCCATCCTTTCGCGCACCTTCGCTGCCATCTCGCGGCGCACATCGTCCGAAGGGTCTTTGCCTGTGTTAGAGACAATCACTGCGACCTCGCCCGGCTTAACTTCTTTCGCCGTCTCTGAAATGACTTTGAAGAGAAACGGGTTGATGTAGTAAGTGCCGGGCAGCAGGATGTCTTTTTGTGGACCACGCTGGCCGCCGCGATTGATGAACTCGTGGCCGTCCTGAAAATTGTCGTGGCCTTCGACAGTTGTGGCGACGTAATCGCGCGGGTCTAGCTGCGAGCCGTCCAGAGCTTCGACAAGGCCGACCACATTCTCGTTAATAACTGACGCATCGAAGAGGCGCACGAAGAAGAGGCCGGGCTTCGTATTCGTGCCGCCGTCAATCGGCATTGATTGGGTCAGGATGCGGTAAGTTCCCGGAGTCAGTAAGTCAACCTGCGGGCCTTTCTGACCGCCGGAGGCAATGAACCGCTCTGCGTCCTGAAAATTCATGTGGCCTTCGATGGCTTTGCCCAAAAGTCTTCCTGCATCGAGCGGGCCGCCGTCTGCGGCAGTGATGACGCCGACCTTGCCCTGCGGAATGACAGTCGTCTTCGTCACTGAAACGCGGAACAGGTAAGGGTGAATCGGCCACAGTCCCGGAGGCAGCGTACGTAGTTGAATGCCTTTGACGCCGCCCTGCTTGATGAAGGCAATCGGGTCCTGGAAATTGTTGTGCGCGTTCTGTGCGCGGTCGGGCGCAAAGATTCTGCCGGGAGGCATCGGCTCGCCGTCCACAGCTTCGACGATGCCCATCTCGTCCGCGCCGATTTCAATCAAACGCACGGCGCGCTCGACGCGCTCTATAGGCCAGAAGATGAAATGCAGTCCGGGCTTGAGCACATCCGCCTGAATGCCGACTTCGCCTTCAGTGGCAACGACACGTCCGGGCGGCATACGCTTGCCAAGATAACGACGCTCTTTAATCGCAATCTCTTTCGCGCCGACGTTCACGAAGAAAAGTTTGTAGAGAATAATCAGCGCGATGAGCGCGATAAACAGCAGCACGGCGTAAGGGGTGAAAGACGCAAAGTCTATGTTCATAAACTGAACTCCTCAATTCTTAAGGGGAATGATTTGTGGGAACACAAATTTACCAAAGAGGTCGCTCGCTGCAACCTTCTTCGTTTTGTTACTTGCGCAACGTCGCAAGCAGACGTTTCAAGACGAAGCCCGCGCCGGAGCTTCTCGTCTTTTGAGAAAGAATCCAGTACTCGCCATCCGCGAGCACGCGCAATTCTTCAAGAGAGAACTGGTCAATCCTGCCTTCAAGCAGAAATTGATGAGCTGTTTCGACTGCCTTTTGATAAACCTTCGCATCGTCAGAGAGCGCGGCGATGTGCAGCATCTTTGCCGTCGAAGGCTTGTCGGGTGAAACTTTCCACGCTTCGATCAACGCTTCCGCAAGGCGGGTGTTGACTCTCAACTGTTCGTGGCGCGTGATGTATGAAGCGAGCGCGAGCAATCCTTTATCGGAGTCAGCCGCGCGCTCAACCAGCGTGTTCAAAACCTTGTCATAGAGAGCAGTATCACGCTCTGCATGAGCTTCACTCAAGGCTTCCTTGTTGCCCTCAGCCGCGTGCGCCAATATTTCTTTACGCCACGCTTCCGTCTCTTTCTGCGTGAGAAGAGCCTGCTCCTCCCGTGCGCGCTCGGCAACCTCGTCGCCGAATAAACCGGCGTGGCGCGGCTGTGGCAGAACATGCTCGGAACTCTCTTTAGACGAAGGACGCTGCCAGAGATAAATGGCGAATACGATGACCGCGAACAGTAAAGTTGAAGTGAATAGAAGGGTAAACATCGGCGGCTTCTAACGCCACTGCTGCGACCGCTTAAATCCCTTGTCGCGCGCGGCGTGTTGCCAGACACATTATACGACGAAGCGAGCGAAAATGTTCAAGCCTGAAGCTCAATTTCGGAGGCCAGTCAAAACAAACAAGGTGCGCTGGCAAGCCTTTATTGGAGAGGGCGGTTACAGCTAAGACAAGGAAGATAACAACCTCACCGAGGAGGGCAACGGCGAGACGGGGAGCAGCAACGGCGGCGCGGGGAGCGGCAACGGTGCGAGCGTTGCTGGCAACGGTGGCGCAGGGGAAGGTAACGACGCAACTGTGGAGGGCAACGACGGCACGGAAAGCGGCAACATTCTCGCCGTTCCCCTTTCCCGTTCCGTCGTTGCCGCTAATTACCGGATTTTAGTGCGTAATAGCGTTAAAAAGGAGCGGGTAAGTCGCCAGAGATTGTCCGCGATACTGCGGGCGGAAGCCGAAGAGATAGATGCGGCCTTTGCCCATTCCGACTTCCAACAGCGCAGCCTTGCCCTTGATTCTCTCGCCGCCAAGAAGCCAGCCGGAGAGAAGCGGATTACTGTTCGCAGGGTAGCGCGCAATGATGCGAACGCGCACGAGGGCCAGCGGGTCGCTCTTAATCTCGAAGACGGGCGAGTTTTCAATCCACGCGATTGACTCGCGCGGCATCCCTGCGGCGATTGGGTGCGAGGTGTCCAACTCAGTGCGCAGAATCGAGCCGGGCGCATAGAACTCTTTGCGACTGAGACCTTCCGTAATGTCTCGCACCGGCAGGTTCAACTGTTCGATGGCAAAATCTGAAGCGCGATTCAAACAGATGAGCGTCCCGCCCTGCTCGACAAACTCGCGCAAGCGGCGCACGCCTTCCGCGCCGAGGTCGCCGGTTAATTCAGTTGGCATCGTGCCGGGCCTGTAGCCGTTGAGAATCGCGCGGGGCGATTGGTCTGGAATGATGATGGCATCGAAATCAGCGCGGAGACTCCCTGCGCGCACACGCGCATCGCCGAGCGATACGTAGTCCTTTTTGTCTTGGGCGTGGTACGACCACTGCTCGATAATCCAGCGCGTCCAGCCTTCATCTATCGAGGGCACGTTTGATTTGTAGATGCCGATACTTACGTTGCCCAGATACGCTCTCTTTCTCTGATGAATGGCGCTGAGCATCGGGCCGGGCTGTGTGTATCTGAAGGGCGCGTAAACCGGATGAACCTCCGCCCCGGCGAGGAGAGACAGTGTGTGTGCCGTCACGTCATACGGTTGAATGGGATTGCCCGACGCATCGCGTAGGTTCGGATAAGCCTGCCGCTCAAGCAGCGACTTCGCAAATCCGCCGTAGGGCTGGTCGAGCCGGACGAAGCTTGTGCCGTTAGCATATTCAGTCCGCTTGCCGCGTGAGACGCTTGAGGCGATTCCTTCGACATCAACCCCGGCGCGAAAAAGAACGTCACTCAAAAAATGTGAACCCTCGTCGCCGTTCTCTTCGATGATGAAACCGAATAGCTCTCCGTTTTTGCGCGGTCGCACAGCATCTTTGCCAATCTCATAAAATCTTTGCAGCCACTCTGCGCGATGAACGGCGGCGTGATTAAGAAGCGCGAAGGCCGCAGTCGTCATGTAGTTGGTGATGTCCCTCAAGTGCCATTCGCCGCCGGGCCAGGGGTCAGGGAAGTTGGCAGAGGCTTTGCGAGCGTCGTAGCCTTCGCGCGCGGCGAGGTCTGAGGGTTTCACAGTGATTGGCGTGGCAAGTTTAGCTGATGCTGTTTCGGAGAGGATGCGTACGCCGCCGTGATAATGAGAGTAGGCGCGCGAGGGCGTCCACGCGTCGTAGGTTGAATCCCATGTGATGCCTTTGAAGCCTCTGGCGCGCAGGTCTGCGGCCATCGCGTGTCCGAGTTCCGTGTAGCCTTCGACAATCTGCTTCGGCACGTTAGGCTCGACGGGCTGCATGTAGGGCGGCAGGAACAGTCGCGCGCCGTATGCGCCCTGTTGATGTATGTCGTGGACGATCTGCGGATGCCAGACGTTGTGAATCTTATCAACGGTAATCTGCGTCTCGACCTGCGTGAAGGCGTACCAGTCGCGGTTGTCGTCGTGGCCGACGTACTTGTGATAAAGCTCCGGCGGCTCTGTCCCTTCGTAAGGCGTGCCGAGAGTTTTGTCGTACCAGTTCTTAACAATGTCCACGCCGTCGGGATTTAAGGAAGGCACGAGCAGGATGACGTTGTTCTGCAAGATGTTTTTAATTTGCGGCTCGTCGGAAGAAGCAAGACGATGCGCGATGAGCATACTTGAAAGATAAGAGCCGACCTCATCCGAGTGTATGCCGCAGGTGATAAGCACAATCGTCTTGCCGCGCGCGATAAGCCCTGCGGCTCGCCTGTCAGCGTTAGGCTGGAGCGTGCGCGGGTCTGCGAGTTGCTGCTGAATCTTTTTGTATTCTTCAAGGCGCGCAAGGTTCTCAGGCGCGCTGATGGTTGCCAGCACAAAGGGCGCACCCATTGTCGTCTTGCCCAACTCTTCAAACTTCACGCGGTCGCTCGCCGCATCAAGCTTCTGAAAATATTCGATGACCTGCGCCCAACTCGCCAGCCGCCTGTCATCGCCGGGACGAAAGCCTAAAACATCTTCGGGCGCGGGCACGCTCGCCGTTGAGCTTGATGAAGCGAGAGCTGTCGAGCCGTTCTTCTGCGCGCGGACAACATGCGTTGCAGGTAAGAAAGAGAAGAGCAGCGCGAAGAGCAGCGCGAAGGCGTTGATGCGTGTGCGCATTTGTGGCGACTCCTGTACCGAACCTTGTGATGAAGAGAAGAAGACAGTGTAAAGAAGGCAAAAGGTAAAAGGCAAAAGGTAAAGGTCAGGGGAAGCCAGCTTTTTATTAAATCACTCAAGGGAGTCTTTTAATTAAATGTGGTTTCCCTAAACTTTTGCCCTTTGCCTTTTGCCTTTTACCTTCTTCAGTTTGCTTGCACTGCGTGCGCCGTGCGCGGTAAAGTAGCGCCTGTATAAATCCCCATCGCTCTCCCGTTTTAAGAGAAAATTTTGTTGGAGGTCCAAGTTCAATGTCGAGCATTGATGCTGCCAATCCACCGAATGAATTTCCGGATATTGTCGGGGCGAAGCCGGAGAATCCTTATCTCGCCACGTTTCGTCCGTACATTCCTGCCAGCGTGCGTTTGCGCGAGCTGACGCCGTTGCCTTTGTTCATCGGCACGCTGCTTGGCATTGTCTTCGGAGCCTCGTCTCTCTATCTCGTCCTCAAAGTCGGGTTGACTGTGAGCGCGTCAATTCCCGTCGCCGTGATCTCAATCACGCTCTTTCGCGTCTTCTCGTCTGTCAGATTTCTCCCGCTCGCGGTCAGATACGGCCTGATCCTTGTGAGCCTCTTGCTTGGAGTGGGAACTTTTTACGGCCTGAGATATTTAGGCGTGGAAAGCATGACGTGGCAGATTATTCCATCGGTTCTGGTCGCGGGCATTCTTACATGGATACTCCTTGAGGCGCGCGACGCAACCATCTTAGAGAACAACATCGTGCAGACGGCAGGCTCTGCGGGCGAATCAATCGCGTTCGGCATCGGCGTGACGATGCCTGCGATTATGATTCTGGGCTTCGACCTTGAGTTTACGCGCGTGATGCTCGTCGCCGTGCTCGGCGGTCTGCTCGGCATCCTGATGATGATTCCTCTCAGGCGCGCGCTCATCGTGCAGCAGCATGGCTTTCTGAAATACCCGGAAGGGACTGCTTGCGCGGAAGTGCTCAAGGCCGGAGCGTCTCAGGAATCAAGAGAGGCTGCGCATCAAGCCGATGCTGAAACGGCAAAGATGGCGGATGAAGCCACTGCGGGCGGCAAGATCATTATCGCGGGCTTCGGTTTGGGCTTTATCTATTACGCCGTGGAGCAGATTTTCAAGACGTGGAAAGAGTATCCGGCTAAAATTTTTGGCCGTCCGTTTGAAGGCGCTTCGATTTCGCTTGAGAATAATCCGGCGCTGCTCGGCGTCGGCTACATCATCGGGCCGCGCATCTCTTCGATCATGATGGCGGGCGGCGTGCTCTCGTTTATGGTGCTGATTCCGGCCATCAAATATTTCGGGGGCGGGTGGATGACGCCGCTTGCGCCTGAGAC
>JBAWGU010000618.1:0-13421 GCA_049593215.1 Pyrinomonadaceae bacterium | reverse complement strand
GTCCATGAGCCGCCGTGTTCAGTTGCGCTCAAGAATCTGCCGCGCGCATCAACATGGCCCTGTACGATGTGGCCGCCGAGACGTGTTTGAGGAGTGACGGCGCGCTCCAGATTGACGACTGATGCGGGGCGCAGGCGTCCAAGCGTCGAACGCTGCAAAGTCTCGCGCGAGCCGTCTGCGGCAAATGAATCTGCGCGCACATCAATCGCCGTCAGGCAGACGCCGTTGACAGAGATTGAATCGCCTTCATGCGTGCCTTCTGTCACCACGCGTGCTTCAACGACAAGCCGCGCGCCCTCACCGCGCTTCTCAACACTCCTGATTTTTCCGAGTTCTTCGATGATGCCTGTGAACATAATTCCTAATCACTTTGAATTAACAGGGATGGACAGGATAGACAGGATAAAGAAGCGATGAATGAGAAATGATGAACGCGGAATGAAAGTCAAAAAGCTTTCTCTTCATCATTCCTCGTTCCACCTTCATCATTTCTTTTATCCTGTCCATCCTGTTAATTATTCCTTTCGCGCGCCGCAGCCAACATGCGCGCGAAGACTTCTTCTATGGAAAGCTCTGTGGCGTCAATGACGATGGCGTCTTCGGCGATGGCGAGGGGCGAGTCTGCGCGTGTGGAGTCGCGCTGGTCGCGCCGGTTGATGTCTGCGAGCGTCTCTTCAAAAGTTCGGTCGCGCTCCTGATGCCGGTTCTCTTCAAAGCGGCGATGTGCGCGTTCTTCGGGCGCGGCGGTGAGAAAGAATTTGATGTCTGCGTCGGGGAAGACGACTGTGCCGATGTCGCGGCCTTCCAAGACAACTCTGCCCCCGCGACGCGCCAACTCGCGCTGGCGCGCAACCATTGCGCGACGTACCTGCGGTATCACGGAGATGATGGAAGAAGTTTGCGTGACCTCTTCCGAGCGAATCGCCTGCGAGACATCGCGCCCATTGAGCATGACCTGCAAAGAGTCCGGGTCGCCCGCGAGATTGATGTCAACATTCTCCGCGACGCTGCCTACAGCCACATCATCCGTCGTGCTCGCGCCCGCTTCGATCACAGCCAGCGCAACCGCGCGGTACATCGCGCCCGTATCCATGTAGAGCAGATTCAACTCGCGCGCGAGCATACGCCCGAGAGTTGATTTGCCCGCGCCCGCAGGCCCATCAATAGCGATAATCATAAAACAGTAGTCAGTAATCAGTAGTCAGTAGTCAGTAGCTTTTCAGGCATTCAAGGTTGAGCTATGAAACGAAAATCATTCTGCCGCTAACCTCTTCCATGCTGGCTACTGGCTACTGACTACTGACTATTGCTTTCTCCATTTCTCGTAGCGTCGTCTCAATGTCTTCGCGCGAAACGTCGTAGTGCGTGACCATGCGTATGGTTGGGTCGAAGCTGATAGCGAGAATGCCGCGCTCGGCAAGACGCGCGCAGATTTTATCTGCGGCGATGCCCGTCTCTGTGACATCGAAGATAACGATGTTGGTGACGACCTTTTCAGGGTCAATGCGAATGCCGGGCAGCTCTGCTAAGCCTTCTGCGAGACGACTAGCGTTGGCGTGGTCTTCGTGAAGACGCGCGGGCATCTCTTCGAGCGCGATGAGAGCGGCGGCAGCAAGCACGCCCGCCTGACGCATCCCGCCGCCCAGGACTTTGCGCCATCGCCTTGCCTCTTGGATAAAAGTTTTTGAGCCGAGCAGCATCGAGCCGACGGGAGCGCCGAGTCCCTTTGATAAACAGAACATCACGGAGTCAACCGGACGCGCAAGGTTAGCGACGCTCTCATCTTGCGCGACGGCTGAGTTGAAGAGACGCGCGCCGTCTAAATGAACAGGAAGCTTGAGCGCGTGAGCGTGCTCTGCAATCTCTTCCGTGCGAGCGCGCGTGAGCACTGCGCCGCCCGCGAAGTTGTGAGAATTTTCGAGCGCGATGAGAGCAGTCGGCGCGACGTAGTAAGCGCCGCCAACGTGCAAGCCCGTTTCAATGTCCGCCCAGGAGAGAATGCCGCTCCCGTCGCTGCTCTTGACGGGGCGTGCGAGCGCGCCTGAAATAGCAGCCATCGCAGCCATCTCATAATTGTAGATGTGGCCTCGCTCTTCTATCACGACTTCCGTGCCGGGGCGCGTGTGGAGCTTGACGGCAATCTGATTTCCCATCGAACCCGTCGGCACAAAGAGCGCAGCCTCTTTTTCAAAAATCTCAGCCGCGCGTTCCTGCAAACGATTCACCGTAGGGTCTTCGCCGTACACGTCGTCGCCCACTTCGGCCTCAGCCATCGCGCGCCGCATCGCGGGCGTGGGCTTAGTTACGGTGTCGCTTCTTAAATCAATCATAAGAGCAGTAGCTAGCAGTCAGTAGTCAGTGGTCAGTAGATTGATGGGCATTCAATGCTGAGTGGTAAGAGAGAAAGTTGCTTGTCACTCAACCTCTTCATGCTGTCTACTGTCTACTGACTGCTGACTACTGTTTTTCAAACAAAAGTTGCGAACACTTCATTTGAGAGCAACGCGCCGTGTCGCGTGAGCCTCATCAAATCATTACTTACTTCAATCAATCCGGCTTCATGCAGGCGCGCGAGGTCTGCGGCGTAATCTTCGCGCAGGTCTGTGCCGAAGCGTGTGCGATGCTCGTTGAGATTGATGCCGCGCCGTAGAAGTCGCAGGCCGAGAAAGATTGATTCGGCGCGCGCTTCTGTCTCTTCGAGCTTGAAAGATTCGACGAGAGGCGATTCGCCGGATTCGATGAGCGCAGTGTAGCGCGCCGCGTCGCGTTCGTTGGACCAGCGCCGGTGCGAGCCGTCAAAGGAATGCGCGGAGCAGCCGAAGCCGTAGTACGGCTCGCCCGTCCAGTATTTTGTGTTGTGCCTTGATTCGTAACCCTGCAAACAGAAGTTGGAAATCTCGTAATGCTCGTAACCCGCTTCGTGAGTCTTATCGAGCATCAGCTCGTACATCTGCGCCGTCAGGTCTTCATCCGGTTGGGGCTGCGCGCCGCGTTTGATTTGATCTGCGAGCGGCGTGCCTTCATGAATGTCTAAGAGATAGAGCGAGAGATGTTCGGGGCGTAGCGCGAGAGCTTCTTCAAGATTGCGCGACCAGCCCGCGAGCGTCTGGCGCGGAAGGCCCGCGATGAGATCAAAACTGACGTTTGCGAATCCCGCATCGCGCAGAAAACGAATCGTGCGTCGCACATCTTCAACCGTATGCACGCGCCCCAGACGACGCAGCTCTTCATCGTCAAAGGTCTGCGCGCCGAAGCTCGCGCGGTTGATGCCGAGGGCAAGATAGTCGCTGAGAGTCAAAGGCGTGACCGTGCCCGGATTCATCTCCATCGTCACTTCCGAATTTTCCGCGACACGAAAATTATCGCGCACGGCTTCAAGTATCTGCGCGACCTGCGAAGGCGTGAGCAGCGACGGCGTGCCTCCGCCGAAGTAGATCGTGTCAACGCTTGTGTGCCGCTCCGCTTCGTGCGGCGTGAATGAAGAAATTTCCTGAGCGACGGCGCGAACATAGCGTTCGGCCAGCGCACCGTTGTACGTGCCCGTCGCAAAGTCGCAGTAAGAGCAACGCGAACGGCAGAAAGGAATGTGGATGTAGATTCCCGCGCGTTTCATCGAAGGCTCTGATTATAACATGCTGGCCTCAAATAGAATGATGAATGAAAAGCTGTCCGTAGTCCGTTGTCCGTGGTCCGTTGTTTTGAGTGTGATGCTTCCTGAGCGGTTCATCCAAAGCATTCAACTTAGCCATCACAAACAACGGACAACTGACTACGGACAACGGACATTCCTTAATTCATCATTTTGCAGTGCTGGCGGTGTACGTTTTCTTTCGAGCCTGTATAAATTTTATGCAGCGTCGTTGCTGCCTGAGAGAACTGCTTATCATCATTTGGTTGGATTTATCGCAGACTCTTTCGCTGATGTTCGTGGTATGCCGTTTGATAAGTTTAGATTAACCAAACAAGGGGTGTGTTTCTGAGCTACGCTCATTCTCTTTGGGCGCGGTTCATTTTCTCAACGCATCAACACGGAGGGTAGATCAATGGCAGATGAAAAGAATCAGGAAAATGAGAAAGGTCTCGGCGTAGCGGCTGGCGCAGACGCAGGCAAGCAAGCCCCGAGCAATCAACCGGACACGTCAGGCACGGGTCAACAGGGCAACCAGCCGACAGGCCAGACCGGACAGGGCGGTCAAGGTTCATCTTCCAACAACCCGCAGAGTGGCTCTCAACAGTCAGGCTCTCAGGGCGGACAGAACGGTTAAAGGCAAAAGGCAAAAGTCAGGGGAAGCCAACTTTTAATTACAGCACTCACGTTGAGCTTTGTAATTAAAGTGGCTTCCCCACACTTTTACCTTTTTCCTTTTTACTTTTGCCTTTCTATTCGTCGCAGGCTTCCCTGACCGCTAATCGTGCTGCCTGAAGTGCGCGCTACGCGTTCTGCCCCGGCAAAGACGCGCAGGAAATTCTCGCCTAAAATTTTGCGTATATCCTGTTCGCTGTAACCGCGACGCAGGAGTTCGTAAGTGATGTTTGGAAGCTCTGAGACATCGCGCGCGCCAGAGGGCATGTCGTTCGCCCCGTCAAAGTCTGCGCCGATTCCAACGTGGTCAATGCCAGCCACTTTGACGATGTGGTCTATGTGGTCAATGAGGAGAGAGATGGGAGTCGGCGGCAATGGATTATCCGCTTCGAGCTTGTCGCCTTCTTCTGCCAGACGCTCAGGATCGTCCTTGTACTTCTCATTGATTGCGTCCTGCTGCGCCTTGATTCTCAGGTCGCGCTCCTTGCTGTACTCAATCGCTTTCGGATCAACAAACGCAGAATAGAAGTTGACCTGTATGACGCCGCCATTCTTTGCAATTCGTTGGAGCAGATCGTCAGGGATGTTGCGCGGAACATTATTGATCGCGCGTGCGGAAGAGTGTGAAGCAATAATCGGCGCGGTCGAAACATCAAGAGCATCGCTCATCGTCTCGTCCGAGACGTGCGAGACATCAACGAGCATCCCCAGACGATTCATCTCGCGCACAACCTCTTTGCCGAAATCAGACAGCCCGCCATGACGCTTCTCGCCGCGACCCGCATCCGCCCAGTCGTTAGTGTTGTTCCACGTCAAGGTGATGTAGCGCACGCCGAGGCGATGAAACTCTCTGAGCGTCGCCAGAGAATTCTCAATCGCGTGCCCGCCCTCTATACCCATCAGGCAGGCAATCTTGCCTTGCTTCTTGGCGCGGCGAATGTCTGCGACCGAAGTGGCGATCATCAAATCTTTCGGGTGGCGTTCGACGGCGCGATAGACCGCATCAATCATGTCCATAGTGCGCCGCGCAGAGCCGCCGTGCGCGACGTACCACGGCCTGACGTAGAGCGAGAAAAACTCAGCCGTCAACCCGCCCTTCTTCATGCTCTCGATGCTCGTGCGATAAGGATAGGGCGGCGTGCCGCTCAAATCGTAATCGTCATTCGTCATCGGCGTCGTGACATCGTTGTGAGTGTCAATGACAATCGCCTTGCGTTGAATCTCCAGAGCCTTCTTCCACAAACGCTCGTCGCGCGGCGTCGCAGGCGTTGTCTGCGTGGATGAAATTTGAGAAGGCTGCTGGTTGTCGTTCGCCGTGCTCGTGCTTGACGGCGAAAAGACGAAGGCGAAGAGGGCTATCAAAATCAGCGCGGCCAGCGCAACGCTGCGCGAAAATCTCTGTCTGTTCATGCGTAGAGATTTATCATAAAGAGAGGAAAAGGCGAAAGAGTCGGCGGCTGGCGTTGTTGACCTAGAGCATTGATGCGAGCCTGCACCAACGCGCAACTGTGGTTATCCACATTGACCGTAGAGAGCGAGAAGCGTAAGTGATTAAAGCGGAGGTATGTTAATGAGACAGAGAGGCTCTATCTTGAAATCAACTCGCGCGCTTTTAATCTTTGCCTGCTTATTCGCTTCAGCGAACTTTGCATTCGCCGTTCAAGCGGAAGCTCTGAAACTGTCGGTGGACCAATCCGTTTCGCCTTACGAGATTAAGCGTGCGATTGAGACAAGCCATCGCTCAGGCGAGCGCAGGGTTGAATTTGACATTGCCGCTCTCTGGAACAGGTTGGAGATTCCGGCAAACAATTTCGAGGCGTGCGGGAGCGGTTGCGAAGTAAAGATTTTCTTAGCGGAGCTTGACGGCGAGCCGGGCCGCGAGGTCTTGCTGCGTTTGGCGACCTTGAGTGATTCGGTGCGCTATCTGGTCTTCAAGCAGGTGAAGGCGCGCGTCGCGCGGCAGATTGAATGGAAGCTGCTCGGATTCGTGGACCATGATTTCAACCGTTACGAGATGGCGCGTCATCGCACAGTGAATGCTTTCGGCAGACACTTTCTGGTGATACGCGGGCAGGAAGGCTCCGGCACAGGCTACGCGCTTTACAGTGATACGTGGTACGAGGTGAGCGGCAAAGGCGTGCAGCCCGTCCTCTCTTATCCGGTCGAAGGCCACACCTATCCCTGGCCTGCGGGTCTGGCGCGCGAGTTCAAGGCCGCAACCTTCCAACACTTTCACGCAGGAGATGAAGAAGAGATCACGGTTCTCTACAACGTCTCTTACTCGGCTCTGGATTACACAGGGCAGGCCGCGCCCGTGAACTTCTTTAACCAGTACCGCGAGCGATACAAGTGGGACGAGAGACAAGGGCATTTTGTCTTCACGCCTTTGCGCTCGAACCTTGATGTGAAAGAGATTTACGCCATCGCCAACATCGCTGACGAAGAGCAGGAAGAGCAAGGCGAGAAGATTGGCGGCACAACTTTTTATTCCAGCAAAAAATCTTTCGTCGGCGGCGGCTACGAGGTTTTTTTGAGGCATAACTTTTACGACCTGCTCAAGATTGCGCAGGGCAGAAACGCCAGCCGCAAGGAATGGCTGCGACAATTTTTAAGTGAGTGCGATGAGATGTACCAGAAGGATGTCTTGCTTCGAGAGTTGGAAAAGTAAGAGAATTGCGACAGGTAAAAAATGTCTATCCTGATTGCCGAAGACAACGTGGCGCAGCGTCGTTACCTGCGCGAGATTCTGGAGCGCGAGTTTGCCGCGCACGCTCCTGTGATTGAAGCGGAAGATGGAGAAAAGACCGTCGAGCTTGCGCTTCGTGAAAGACCGGAGGTGTGCGTGCTCGATATTCAGATGCCGAAGCTGTCGGGCGTGAAGGCGGCGCGGGCCATCTGGCGCGAGTTCCCAACGGCGCGCATCATATTCTGGACCCAATTTCCGCACGAGATTTACATCAACGAGATACGCAAGATTGTGCGCTCGGTCGAGCCGCCACCGGCTTACGGCTTCATACACAAAAACAATCCCGAATCGCGTTTCCTGCGCTTCGTCGCGGCTGTGTTGGAAGACGGCGCGGACATGATTGATCCCGCGTTCAAGGATTCGTTCAAGCGTCCGCTCCTGACGGAGTTTGAAGCGGAAGCTCTCTACTATCTCGCGCTCGGTCTCTCTAATTGGACCATTGCGCGTAAGTGCTCGCTCTCTTTGCGCGGGGTCGAGAGCCGACTTGCCACGCTCTACGAAAAACTTTTCGTCTCGATGCCCGAAGGCACGCCGCACGAAGCTTACGACAAGCTCGCCTACAACGTCCGCACGCGCGCCTTCTTTGAAGCTCTGCGGCGCGGGCTGCTCAATAGCGACGAATTGGAGAAGGCTGCGGCTGAGCTTGAAACGTGGATTGAGCGCGACCGCCAGAATTACATCAAAGAGCAACAGCGCGAGATTGATAAGGCAAAAGGGAAAAAGTAGAAGACGAAAAGCAGAAACGGTGCGTAGCGAACAGCAGACGATTGATGAGAAGAGTCGGAACAAAACTTCAGCACGGTTTTCATCAACGCTCAACACATCTGCCTACTGCTCATCGCTCGCTGCTTAAAACATTCTTCATTCTGCTCACTCTTCATTGCTCATTTCTTGCTTCATACTCCGCAGAGCCAGCGAACGAACTCTCTCAAATTCAAAACACGAATCTTCATCAATGGGGCGCGGTGACTCTGTTTCACGGGCTGCCGTCTGACCGTGTGAGGGCGATTGCGCAGGGGCCGGACGGGACGATGTGGTTTGGGACAGACGGCGGGCTGGCGCGTTATGACGGGCGGCGCACGCAGGCTGTCGTTGATGATGGACTTCCGCAGGGACGCGTGATTGCGCTCAAGGTGGATGCGGACGGCACGCTCTGGATAGGGACGGAGAAGGGCGCGGCGCGTTTGGTGGACCAGCGTTTTATTCCTGTCAAAGAAACTGCCGGGAAAGTTATCACGGCAATCATCACGCCTGAGCGCGGGCGCGCTCTGATGACGAGCGAGCAGGGGCTAGTCTTTGATTGCCGTGTGAAGCAGGACGGCGCGCTCGATGTCAAAACTTTTCCTGATGAGCCGCTCACGAGCGCGGACAAAGATCATCCCGGCCCTTTGCAGATGACGAGCATCGTGGAAGTTGGCGGCGTCTTCTACATCGGCACGCTCAGTCGCGGGCTGATGATGATCGAAGGCAATCAAGTCAAAGAAGTGCAGAGCCGTCCCCGCTCATTCTTTATTCAGGCAGTTGAGCGGGATGGGCGCGGGCAGTTGTGGACAGGAGCGCGTGCGCGCCCGGAAGAGAGCGGGCTTGTCGCGTCAACAAATCCTTTGCAGCCTGCGCGCGTTGGCGAGACTACGGGAACGGTGATGACGCTCAGAGCGGGGGTGCGCGGCGATGTGTGGGCGGGCACGGACGGTCGCGGCGCGTTTCATTTCAACGGCTCGCGCCTCGTTGAGCGATTCACTTTCGAGGGCACTGCCGGGGGCCTGCGCTCCGATCACATTTTTTCCATCTTCATTGACCGCGAGGATGTTGTGTGGTTCGGCACGGACAAAGGCGTGTGCCGCTACGACCCGCACGCGCTGCGCGTTGAGAATGTCTCAGATGACCCGAACAGCAACTTTGTCCGCGCGCTTTATCAAACGGAAAGCGGGCAACTCCTGTGCGGCACAAACTACGGGTTGTTCGAACGCGCTTCATCAAAGGCGAGCACAACTTCTGATTCCTCTTCTGCGCAGAATCAAACCACGCAGGGCTGGCGTCCGCTTTCCGAGATGGCGCGCAGAATCATCTACGCGATGACGGAAGACGCAAAGGGGCGTTTGCTCGTCGGCACTGCGAATGGTCTTTACAGAAGACAAAAATCAACGCGCGCAAATACGAACGGCGATTCGCGCTTCGAGCGCGTAGAGATTGATTATGAAGAAGGTGATGAGCAACTGCCTGAAGCAGACAGCGTGCGCGCGCTCGCGCAGTTTCAAGGCTCAATCTATGTCGCAAACTTCGGGCGCGGTCTTGAGCGTTTAGAAGAAGACGATTATCGCGCGCTCGTCTGGCCCAACATTTCTGCGGATGCGCGCGCGCGCGAAGTCGTCAGCCTCTATGCGGAAAATGACAAGCGGCTCTGGATCGGCACAGCCAGCGCGGGCCTCTTTTTCTTTGACGGCAAAGAGGTGAAGACTGAGGCCTCGCTCGACGCTTTAAGGGATAGTCCAGTCTGGTCCATCAAAGCAAGCGGCAACGGCTTTGTGTGGATTGCGACGGGGCGCGGCCTCTACAGCTACACGGGCGCGGGCGAGTTAAAGTTGATTGTTCCGAACATTGATGCGCGCGCCATTGCGGGCGTTGATAAATCTCCTTCAAATCAAATCTGGTGCGCGACGGCGGGCGCGGGGCTGCTGAAAATTTCGCTTGATGAACAGTTCGGCCCGCTCATCTCTCACGTTGACGCAGAGCAGGGACTGCCCTCTCCGAGAGTCTTCGCGCTCCTGCCTGATAGCGCAGAGAGCAGCAGCGCGCTTTTATTAATCGGCACAAGTCGCGGCGTCGCGCGCTACGAACAGGGCCGCGAGTTGCCTGCGCTCAACACGACGCGCATCATCGGCAAGCGCGTCTTTCAACCTGAAGAACTGCGCGACGGTCTCAAGCTCGAATACCCGCAGAACAGCCTTGTGCTCGAACTCAACGCGACGAGCAGCCGCACGTTTCCTGAAAAGTTTCAATACGCCTTTCTGCTCACGGATGAAAAGGGCCGCATCATCAAGCAGAAGCTTTCGCACGACGCGCAGTTTGCGATGGAGGGTCTGCATCCGGGCAAATACCGCGTCGCGGCGCGCGCCTTCACGGTTGATCTCATCGCATCCTCGCCGCTCTCTTTCGAGTTCACAGTCGCCGCCGCGCCGTTTCCACGCACGACAGTTGCGCTCTCAATCCTTCTCGCGCTCGCCATCGTCGCGCTCTCTTGGGGCTACTTTCAGAATCGCCGCATCAATCGCACCAGCGCGGAGCTAATGGATGCAAACAAACAACTCGCCAGCGCGCGCCTGCAACTCGCCAACGAGACGGAAGCGGAACGCAGACGCATCGCGCGCGACCTG
The DNA here is from genome assembly GCA_049593215.1 of Pyrinomonadaceae bacterium. Taxonomy (GTDB): domain Bacteria; phylum Acidobacteriota; class Blastocatellia; order Pyrinomonadales; family Pyrinomonadaceae; genus JBAWGU01. The sequence continues at coordinate 2,998 of JBAWGU010000618.1, read as the reverse complement.
CACGACCAGACTTTAGCTGACCTGCGCCACCTCTTGATGCTCACAGATCAACTCCCCGGCAACGGCGGCGCGAAGAAAGAGGAAGCGGGAGAGCGTGAGGCAACAGTTGACCCAACGGTCTTTCGTTCGGAGATTGAATCCATCTCGACGGAGGTGCGGCGCATCTGCGAAGACTTGAGTCCTTCCGTCTTAGAGAACGTCGGACTCGCCGCCGCGCTCGAATGGTCGCTTGCTAACGCCGTCGCGCATTCCGCGCCCGACTGCAAGTTTGAATACGAGTTCCTTGCGGATGAAGGCTTTGAGGAGCGCATCGGTCTTGCGCCGCAGGTGCAGATGCAGATTTATCGCATCGTGCAGGAGGCCGTCAATAACATCTGCCGCCACGCCGCAGCCACGCGCGTTCGCCTTCACGTTGAAATCACTGCGGACGGAAGTTTCCAACTCGAACTCGAAGACAACGGGCGCGACTTCGACCCGCGCGAGAAGAAAAAGAAGCAGGGGCGCGGCCTCTCCAACATACGCGCCCGCGCGAGCCTCATTGACGCGGAAGTCACATGGCACAAACGCACAGGCGGCGGCACACTCTTCACTCTTCGCAAGCAAGACGCGGCGCGCAACGCTTCATTAACGATATAGGAGCAAGGCTCTTCATCAAAATCATCTGGACCTATTCATTCTTGAATATATATGCGAATCAAGAGCAGAAGGTTAGCAAATGAAAAGCTTCTCCTTTGCGTCCCTTTGCGTAGTTTCTCTTTGCGCCCTTTGCGGTTAAGAAGTTTTTTAAACGCAAAGGACGCGAAGGAAGTGTTTCCACTCTTGATTCGCATAGGTTAAAGATGAATAGAGCTTGCATCTTACTTGTTAGCCGTTGACACGCTCGCCCGATTTGGCATAGCGTAATTTCCACACACGTTACGAACATCTTTACAGGAGAGACTTCAAAACTTTCATGTCTTCCGTCACGCCCAACATTGAATCCGTGTTGCAAGAGGAGCGCGTCTTTCCGCCTCCTGAAAATTTTTCCCGAAACGCGCGCATCAAATCTATGGAAGAGTACGAACGCCTGCGCGCGGAGGCTCAGGCGTCGCCTGAGAAATTCTGGGGCCGACTGGCCGAAGAGGAGCTGCACTGGTTCGGGAAGTGGGACACTGTGTTGAAGTGGGAGCCGCCGCACGCAGAGTGGTTTGTCGGAGGACGGATTAACATTTCATACAACTGTCTTGATCGCCACCTTGCGACATGGCGGCGCAACAAGGCCGCGATCATCTGGGAAGGCGAGCCGGGCGAGCAAAGAACGCTCACCTATCAACAACTCCACACGCAGGTCTGTCGCTTCTCAAACGTGCTCAAGCGTCTGGGCGTTGCAAAAGGCGACCGCGTTGCGCTCTACATGCCTCTCATTCCTGAACTCGCTATCGCCATGCTTGCCTGCGCGCGTATCGGGGCGACGCACTCCGTTATCTTCGGCGGCTTTTCCGCAGAGGCTTTGAAAGATCGCATCAACGATGCCGGATGTAAGCTGGTCGTCACTGCCGACGGAGCATGGCGGCGCGGCGCGGAAGTTAAATTGAAACCTGCCGTTGACGAAGCCCTGCGCCACACGCCAACTGTCAAACACTGCATCGTCTTTCAACGCACAGGCACGAAGATCAACATGCAGGTGGGCCGCGACCACTGGTGGCATGAGCTTGTGGAGACTGTCGGCGCAGACTGTCCCGCAGAAGAATTAGAGAGCGAGCATCCGCTCTACATCCTTTATACTTCAGGCACGACGGGCAAGCCTAAAGGCATCCTGCACACGACTGCGGGTTATCTCTTGCAATGCCACATGACCGTGAAGTGGGTCTTCGACATCAAGGACGAAGACGTTTACTGGTGTACGGCAGACATTGGCTGGGTGACGGGACACTCTTACGTTGTTTATGGTCCACTCTCTACGGGCGCAACTGTTTTAATGTATGAAGGCGCACCAAATTTTCCTGAGCCTGACCGCTTCTGGCGCATCATCGAACGCCACCGCGTCAACATCTTCTACACCGCGCCGACAGCCATACGCTCTTTCATCAAGTGGGGCGAGCAATGGCCGCTCAAACACGATCTGTCTTCCCTGCGCCTGCTCGGCACGGTCGGCGAGCCGATTAACCCGGAAGCGTGGATGTGGTACAGAGAGACGATTGGAAAAGGTCTGTGCCCGATTGTTGACACGTGGTGGCAGACAGAGACGGGCGCAATTATGATCTCGCCGCTTCCGGGCGCAACGCCTACGAAGCCCGGCTCTGCGACTAAGCCTCTGCCCGGCATAGAAGTGGAAGTGATGACGCGCGCAGGAGCTACGGTCGGCGCGCGCGAGGGCGGCTATCTGGTTATCAAAAGACCCTGGCCCGCGATGCTCAGAACAATCTACGGCGACGACGAGCGTTATCAAAAGCAGTACTGGTCCGAAATTGAAGGAGTCTATTTCGCTGGCGACGGCGCGCGCAGGGATAAGGACGGCTATTTCTGGATCATGGGGCGCGTTGATGATGTAATCAATGTAAGTGGTCATCGTTTAGGCACAGCCGAAGTCGAGAGCGCGCTCGTCTCGCACGAAGCGGTCGCGGAAGCTGCCGTCGTCGCGCGGCCAGACGAGATTAAAGGCTCTGCTATCGTCGCCTTCGTCACGCTCGAAGGCACGCACAAGGCATCGGATGCGCTCAAAGACGAATTGCGCAAGCACGTCACGAAAGAGATTGGCGCGCTCGCGCGGCCCGATGAGATACGTTTCGCGGATATGTTGCCCAAGACCCGATCCGGTAAAATCATGCGCCGCCTCTTGCGCGAAATCGCCACAGGTGGCACAGTCGCAGGCGACACAACCACGCTCGAAGATTTTTCAGTGCTCGAAAAGTTAAGAGAGGACGAGGAATGAAAAGGAAGTGATGAGTGATGAGTGATGAGTGATGAGATAAGAGCTTTTTTCTTTTCACTCATTACTCATCACTCATCACTCATCACT
>JBAWGU010000617.1:0-2419 GCA_049593215.1 Pyrinomonadaceae bacterium | reverse complement strand
GTGGTAACATAGGAGAGAGCAGTTGCCACTGCTCATCGGAGAGATCGGTCGGATATGGTTGTCTGTTCATCACAACAACAGTTTAACCATTCCATTGATCTCTCCTCCTAATTTCTAAACACGCTCTTAGATTATAGATAGAGTAGATTTTGATTCTCATGGATATTGTGTTGCTGATTTTTAGATTGTTGCTGGCTGGTGTGTTTGGCGTGGCGGCGGTGGGGAAACTCGAAGACCGCTATGGGACGCGGCAGGCGATGATTAACTTTGGTGTGCCTGAATCGCTGGCGGGTTCGCTTGGATGGTTGTTGCCTTTGGCGGAGTTAATCGTTGCGGTCCTTTTGATTCCGGTGGAGTCTGCGTGGTGGGGCGCGGCGGGTGCGCTTGCGCTGCTGTTAGTTTTTATTGCGGGAATCGGAGTCAATCTGGCGCGTGGGAATAAGCCTGATTGTCATTGCTTCGGGCAGATACATTCCGCTCCGATTGGCTGGCGGGTCGTGGCGCGCAACGTGTTGCTGGCTGCTGTGGCGGGTTTCGTCGTCTGGCAGGGGAGAGGCGGCGCGGGGTTGAATGTGCTGGGCTGGCTGCGTGGAATCTCTAAGGGTGAGCTTGCGATCTTTGTTGAAGGCGTGGCTGTGTTGGGGGTGTTGTCTGTGGTCGCGTTGATGTTGGGGCGCGTGCTGAAGCAGCAGAGGCAGATGTTGGAGCGTCTGGACGAGTTGGAGATGAGTCTGGATGGTCGGGAGCTACCGGCAGCCGTGCGGCGTGAAGAGTTTGCTTTCGATGCGAAGGGCTTGCCTGTGGGTGCGCCTGCTCCAGAGTTTAGTTTGAAGAGTCTGGAGGCGCAGGAAATCTCGCTCGATGCGTTGCTGGATGAGAAGAAGCCTGTGCTGTTGCTCTTTGTGAGTCCGAGTTGCGGGCCGTGTGTCTCGTTATTGCCGGAGATAAAGCGTTGGCAGCGCGATTATCTACAGGCGTTCACGCTCGCGCTCGTGAGCCGCAGCAGCGTGGAAGATAATCGCAAAGAGTTTGATGGGCAGGGATTGAAGTTCGTGTTGCTGCAACGGGAAGCGGAAGTGGCGGACGAGTATCAGGCGAAGTGGACTCCGTGCGCTGTGCTCGTTAAAGCGGACGGGTCAATCGGGAGCCAGCTTGCGCTCGGCGTTGATGCGATTAAAGCGCTCGTCAATCACGCCGCTTCTGCAAACGCAGCGCGGCCCTGGCTCGCCGCGAAAGGTAATCACAACGGTCACGAACATGCCGGGGCGGATGCTCACGCGGGCTTAGTGATAGGCGCAGACGCTCCGCCTGTAAGACTTCCAGACCTCGCGGGCGAGATGTTTGACCTGAAGCAGTTTCGCGCTGAGAAGACGATGCTGCTCTTCTGGAATCCTGATTGCACTTTCTGCCAGCAGATGCTTGGCGAGCTTAAAGAGTTTGAGAAAGGACCGCCGAAGGGTGCGCCGAAACTGCTGGTCGTCTCGCAGGGAACGTTGGAAGCTAATCGTGCGATGGGCTTGAGTTCGCCCATCCTGCTCGACGAAGAGTTCAGCGTCGGCAAGATGTACGGCGCACACGGCACGCCGTCCGCAGTGTTGATAGATTCGGAGGGGCGCATCGCTTCCGTCGTAGCGGCAGGTGCCCCGGATGTGCTCGCGCTTGCCGGAGTGCGTGCGCAAAGCCGTAGCGCAACGGTCAGCTAAATCGCCGGAGGCGAGCGCGAGCGCGCCGCAACTTTAGACGAGCCGTGTTTAATGTCTGTCCCAACTGTGGAGAGTATAGAGCCGACAAAGTGATTGAGCCGTCGGGAGCGTTTGCTGTCTGTCCTGCCTGCGGCTTCCGTCACAAGTTTGTGCGGTTGCCGCTCTTTATTTTGACGGGCGCGAGTGGCGCGGGTAAGTCAACAGTCTGTCTCGCGCTCGCTTCCAAAACAGCAGAGTGCGTCGTGATGGAAAGCGACGTTCTCTGGCGCGATGAATTTAATCGCCCCGAAACCGATTACCGCGAATACAGAGAGACGTGGCTGCGCCTGTGCAAGAATATTTCGCAGGCTGGCAAGCCTGTGGTGTTGTGCGGGGCCGCAGTCCCTGCGCAGTTTGAGCAGTGCGTCGAGCGCAGATACTTTTCAACTCTGCATTACCTTGCGCTGGTTTGCGAAGATGAAATCCTCGCCGCGCGTTTGCGCAATCGCCCGGCGTGGCGAGGCTCTTTTAAGGACGAATATATCAAGGAGCATCTCGCGTTTAATCGCTGGTTGATAGAGAACGCTGCAAAGACAGAGCCGCCGGTGACTCTCCTTGATACTTCAGGAATGAGCGTGGATGAGAGCGTGGAAAGAGTTGAGCAGTGGATACGCCAGTCATCTTATAGCGGTTTGCGATTGAATGCGGCTGATGAGCGAGAATTGTAGGGGCAGGGA